>JAPSFT010000013.1 GCA_035063765.1 Deltaproteobacteria bacterium | reverse complement strand
TCTCGGGCGATGCCCGAGAATCGCCGAATCGCCGGGTCTGTCCCCGCCTCTTCACTGGGCAAACTCGCGGCGCTTGAGCTCGCGGACGTACTCGGAGAGCTCGGGGTCGCCGGTGACCATCGCGGAGATGCGCTCCTCGCAGTCGCGGGCGGAGCGGCGCAGGGGCTCGAGGTCGAGGCGCACGCCCAGGAAGGGGAGCGCGCGCTCGAGCAGCGCGAGGGCGCCGCGCGCGTTCGGGCTGAGCTCGACGTAGTGCGGGAGCCCGGCCCACAGCGACGCCACCTGGCAGCCGCGCTCGCGCAGGCGCTGGCCGAGCACGCCGATCATGCCCGTCGGCCCCGCGTAGCGCACCGGCGCGACGCCGAGCGCCGCGAGCAGCTCCGGGTCGCTCGCCACCCCCGTGACCTCGACGGGCCGCGAGTAGAGCACCTCGCCGAGGAAGGCGCCGAGCAGCACGACGCGCCGGATCCCGAGCTCGCCGACCAGGTGCAGGACGTGGTCCGACCAGTCACGCCAGCGCAGGTGCGGCTCGACGCCGTGGCAGGTCACGAGGTCGCGCGGCTCGTCGCCCGGCGCCGTCGCGAAGCCGAAGCGGCAATCGGGCCAGGTGAGCCCGCTCGCGACGCCTTCGTCGACCTGCACCAGCGGCCGGCGCACGGTGAAGTCGAAGTACTCCTCCCCGTCGATCTCCGCGAGCGGCGCGGCCCCGATCTCACCCGCCACGAAGCGCACCGCGGTCGTCGCCGCCTCGCCGGCGTCGCTCCAGCCTTCGAGGGCGAGCAGCAGCGCCGGCTCGCGCAGGGAGGGCCGCACGTGGAAGCGGAGCGGGCTCTGGGCCACGGCCCGAGCTTGGCAGCAGGGTTCGGGGCCCGCAAGACTCAGCGGACGAACTTGTAGCCGTGCCCGCGCACGGAGAGGATGTGGCGCGGCCGCGACGGGTCGCGCTCGACGTAGCGGCGCAGGCGCGCCACGAAGCTGTCGACGACCCGGGTGTTCGTGTCGGGCCGCAGCCCCCAGACCACCTCGAGCAGCTCGCCGCGCGGCACCGCACGGCCCTCGCGCTCCACGAGCGCGCGCAGGAGCGCCGTCTCGCGCGTGGTGAGCTCGATGCGCTCGCCGCCGCGCTCGACCTCGAAGCGGTCGAAGCGCACCGTCACGTCGCCGAAGCAGGCCTCCCGCGGCTCGTCGGCACCGGGGCCGGGGCCGCCGTCCCAGCGCCGGCGGCGGAGCATCCCGCGCGCGCGTGCCAGCAGCTCGGCCAGCTCGAAGGGCTTGGTCAGGTAGTCGTCGCCGCCCTCCTCGAGGCCGCGCACGACGTCCCCGGCGTCGTCCTTCGCGGTCAGGATCAGGATCGGCACGAAGTTGCCCGCCGCGCGCGTCCGGCGCGCCACCTCGAGCCCGCCCATCTCGGGCAGCATGAGGTCGAGGATCACGAGATCGAAGCGCCGCTCGCCACCGAGCAGCCGCTCGACGGCGGCGCGGCCGTCCGTCGCCACCTCCACCTCGTAGCCCTCGGCCTCGAGGTTGAAGCGCAGGCCCTCCGCGAGGTGGGCCTCGTCCTCAACGACCAGGACGCTGGGCATGCGCCTCCATCGCGCCGGCGGCGCTGTGCGCCACGGGGAGCGGGAGCCCGCGGCCGCCGGGGGCAGCCCGCAGCGCGACGGCGAAGCGGCTGCCGCGCCCCGGGCCCTCGCTGCGCGCCTCGACGCGGCCGCCCTGGCGCTGCACGAGCCAGCGCACGATGAATAGGCCGAGCCCGAGGCCGGCCACGCGCCGCTGGACGTCGAGGCCCGCCCGGTAGAAGGGCTGGAAGATCCGCCGCAGCTCGGTGCGCGGGATCCCGACCCCCCGATCCTGGATGTCCACCCGCACCGTGCCGTCGTCGGTCGCGTACGCCCGCACCTGGACGTCCACCTCGGGCCCCGAGTACTTGACCGCGTTGTCGATCAGGTTGCGGAAGACCAGCGCGAGCTCGTCGGGCTGGCCGAGCGCGACCGGGCCGTCCTCCACCTCGAGGCGCACGGCTCCCGGGGGCAGCCGGTAGCGCTCGCGCAGCTCCCGCACGCACGCCGCCAGCACCTCGGCGACCGCGACCGGCGCGCGCTGCGGCCGCCGCGTCCAGGCCGCCGCGCGTGCCGCGGCCAGCACCTGCACGACGGTCCGCTCGAGGCGCTCCACGTCCTCGCGCATGCGGCCCAGGAACTCGTGGCGGCGCTCCGGCCCGGGATCGCGCAGCGCGAGCGTCTCGACGTACAGCCGGAGCGACGCCAGGGGGGTCTTCATCTCGTGGGTCACGGCGTCGAGGAAGGCCTGCTGGCGCTGGCTGTGGCGCATCTCCCGGACCAGCCAGGCGCTGAGCAGGAGCAGCCCCCCGATCAGGGCCGCGAAGAAGAGCGAGCCCGCGACCAGCAGGGTCCAGTGCAGCGCCGAGAGCCGCTCGGCCACCGGCCCGAGGTCGCTCACCACGAGCAGGTTCCAGCCCACGGCGAGGGCCGAGGCCAGCACCACGAGCACGATGCCGAGCGTGAGGGGCAGGCGGATCGAGTGGCGCAGCACGGCCGAGCCTCCCGGGGACGGCGGGCGATCGGTACGATACCCGGCTCGCCGGCCCCGTTCGAGAACGGGCCGTACCCGCGAGGGAGACCCGTGCCCCGCCCGACCCGCCGCCCCTCCCCGTCCCCGCTCGCCCTCGCCGTGGCCCTCGCGATGGCGGCCGCCGCGGGGCCCGCGACCGCCGCGCCGCTCCCCGAGGAGGGCGCGTGCCCGGCCATCACGGGGGCCTCGACCGCCGGCTCCGACGACGCCAGCGCCATCCCGCTGCGCGAGGGGACCGCGGTCGGGATGGGCGACCTGCTGCTGATCCGGGAGCTGCTCCCGCCCGAGATCTGGAAGTACCGCGACGTCTTCTTCTACGAGGGCATGCGGCTCGAGATCGGCCCCTGCTTCCGCCGCTACCCGGCGGGCAAGTGGTACGACGACGCCACCGCCGCCAACGCCGGCAAGGCGCGCGTCGACGGGAAGGGGAACCTCCACGGCCACGTCGCCGGGCAGCCCTTCCCCGCCGCAACGATCGCCGCGGGCGACCCCCAGGCCGGCGTCAAGTGGGCCTGGAACCTCGAGCTCCGCTACCGCGGCGCCGGCCCGGTCGGGAGCTTCCGGATCTTCGACCTGCCCGACCGGCTCGGCAGCCCCGAGACCTACGAGGGCAGCTTCTTCCTGATCGCCACCAACAACCGCGCCGACCTCCCCGGGTCGAAGTACCGGACGCCCGAGGCGAAGAGCAAGCTCTGGGTCGCGGGCGGCCGCTTCGAGGAGCCCTTCAACGCGCGCCACCTCGCCTGGCGCCAGCTCCGCTCGCTCGACGCGCTGGACGACTACGGCGAGCCCGACGACACCTTCGTGTACGTGCCCACGATGCGCAAGGCGCGGCGCGGCGCCACCGCCTGGGTCGACGGCCTCTACACGCCCCGCTACCTGGTGAGCGGCGACTCGGGAGGCGGCGGGGTCCCCTTCGGCTCCAACCAGTACGGCCCCGCCGCCTCGATCCAGCCCACCGCCGGCATCTCGATCGCGGCCAGCGAGAACCTGCGCCGCGGCTTCGTGGGCCTCGCCCTGCGGCCCAACGCCTACGAGTGGCGGCTGCTCGAGGAGCGCCCGGTGCTCGCCCCGATCAACGCCACCGAGATCGGCTACCCCGAGGTCCCCGAGCGCAACTACGGCCCGAGCGCCCTCTCCTTCGGCACCGACACCTGGGACGTCCGCCAGGCGGTCGTGATCGAGGGCCGCGCCCGCAAGGTCGTGGACGACCTCGGCTACCTGCGCCTGTGGATCGACGCCCAGACCGGCCAGCCCCTCTACGTGGTCAGCGAGCGCCCGAACCGGCTCGGCCTCGACGTCGGCCAGCTCGTCCACAAGTGGAGCGGCGACGACGCCCGCTACCCCGCGTGGCCGGGCGGCGGCGCCGCCAACGTCTTCGACCCGGTGGCGGCCTCCTTCTTCGACGTCGCCAGCGGCCGCGCCGGCTGGCGCCGCGAGTCCTACGACCTGCGCTCGGTCCCCGTCGACCCCGGCAAGCTGCGCGAGCTGACCAACAGCGGCTCCCTCGACCGCCGCGGGCACTAGAACGTGTAGCGGATCAGCATGTAGATCTCGTCGCGCTCGGCGATCGGGGTGAGGCCGCCGTAGCGGTTGTGCGCGCGGTACTCGCCGCCCAGGTTCGACGGCAGCGGCTGGCGCAGCGCCACCGGGATCGGCTCGGGGTCGCCGTAGAAGTTCGCGAGCCCCACGGTGGCACTGAACTCGGTGGTGAAGCGGTAGGTGAACTGTCCGATGACGCCGCCCGAGCTGCTGCGCACGTCGTGCACCCAGGTGAACGAGGGCAGCAGCCGGTCCTGGTGATAGCCGGTGACGACGGTGAAGGTGCCGAGCACCGAGAAGGGGCCGTGCGCCACGTATCCGCCCTGGCGGTAGTCGTCGATGTAGCGCAGGAACCACTGGCTGTTCACGAAGAAGGTGCGGTTCTGGTTCAGGAAGTTCACGAAGGTCGGCCGGTCGACCGAGATCGTGAGGTTGTAGGTGTCGTTCTCGTCGAAGCCGCGCGGCCGGTCCACCACGCCGTAGGGCTGGTCCTTCATCCAGGTGGCCTCGAAGCTCCAGTTGGTCTTCGTCCGGTCCTCGGCGAAGTCGAAGGCGAAGCCGAGCACGTTGCGCCGCTCGTAGCGGATGGCGATCTCGGAGCCGCCCAGCCAGATGAAGTCGCGCCGCCCGAACTCGCCGTTGCCGCCCGCACGGACCTCGGGACGGGTCGAGCCGGCGATGTTGAAGATCCCCACCACGAGCGTGCACTTGAGCGGCTCGTCGATCGTGCAGTCCGGGTCGGTGCGACGGCCGCTCTCGTCGGTGAGCCCGGCGCTGATCGAGGCAAGGAGCTGGAGGAAGTTGTAGGACAGCGCCCCCATCTCGTTCGCGAAGAGCTCGCCCGTGCGCGGGTCGATCAGGGCATGGGCCGCCTCGCAGCCCGGGACGCCGGGGCCGACGCAGCCGTCGACCAGCGGGCTGTAGCGGATGTTCAGGGGGATCGCGGGATCGACGAGATCGGGGATGCCGTTGCGGTTGATGTCGTCCGCGGGGCCGCGGGCTCCGGGCAGGATCAGGGGAAGGCCCGCGTACGGCCGGGTTGCCACGGCGCCGCCCGGCTCGAACTGCGGGAAGCTCTGGATCAGCGTGCTGGCCTCGGCGTTGAAGAGGTCGATGCCGTCCTCGTCGCAGTCGGTGTCGTAGAAGGGACCGCAGCCGAGCAGGGCCTCCTGCTCGTCCGTGAGGTACGAGCCGAGCGCCACGCCGAGCGGCCCGAAGGTGCCCCCGCCGGGCCCGTCGTTCGGGTCCTGGTTGAGCTCGACGAGGGGGACGACCGGAGGGACCGGCTGATCGCCCTGGGCGATCAGCCCCGCGATGCCCGCGCCGAACCCGGAGCCTCCGAGCACCGCGCCGAGACCTTCGGCGGGCGTGGCCTCGCCGATGATCGGCTCGTCCGCGTTGAGCAGGTCGAGCAGGCAGCGGTTCGCGAGCGAATCGAAGACGCTCGCCGCGATGCCGATCGTGACCGAGCAGGCGACGTCGAAGAGCTGCCGGTTGCCCGAGTGGTAGCGCAGGATGTCCGCGTCGCTCTGGCCCAGCAACGGGTTTCCGTTCACGTCGAGCGGCTGGCCGGTCAGGGGATCGACCTTGCGCTCGTAGGCGTGGAAGAAGTCCGCGACCGGAGCGTCCTCGTAGCCGTAATAGTCCGAGATCTGGAAGCTGAAGCGGCGCCAGCGCCACTCGACGCGGGCGCCGGCCTCGAGCCCGTCGAGCCCGCTGTCCTTGTCCCAGGGCTTCGGCGGGCGGATCTCCCCGGCGATGCCCGCACCGGCCACACCGTGCGCCCACAGGCCGAAGCGCTTCGCGCACACCAGCCAGATCGTGTAGGGCTCGCCGCACTGGCCGAGGTCGAGCGGCTCGAAGTCGTCGAGGTTCATGGCCAGCTCGAGGCGCACGTCCTCGAGCGGGCCCACGTCGTAGAAGGACCAGGTGCCGCGCACCGACCAGAGCGAGAGCCGCGACTCCTCGAGGCTCGGCAGCGAGGAGAGCGCCAGGTCCTGCGGGTTGAACTGGTCGGTGGTGCGGAACAGCTCCGTCTTGCCCCACACGATCGACTGCTTGCCCGCCCGCAGCCACAGCCGCCCCTCGAACATCTCGAGGTCGAGGTAGAGCTCCTTCAGCTCGCGCTCGTCCTGGCCCTGCCCGTGGTTCCAGGACAGGTCCTTCTGGGAGAAGTTCTGCTCCGGGTCGTCGAAGCGCTCCTGGAGGCGCAGGAAGGCGTCGGAGGGGATGAAGAGGCCGCGCGCGCTCAGGCCGCCCTGGCCGTCGTCGGGCGGAACCGCCGGGCGCAGGGGCAGCGCGAGCGTCGGGTTCGGGATCTCGGCCAGCGAGCCCACCTCGTCGACCTTCTCCTCGGGGTTCCAGGGGCCCATCGCGAACGCGGCATCGCCCACCGAGGCGTCGATGCTCTTGGACGCGAAGAGGCCCTTCTCGAGCGGCCCGAAGGTGCACTCCGCGGCGGTCCTGCCCAGGCACTTGCCGTCGAAGAGCGCGGGGTTGGTGATCTCGGGGCTCAGCGCGATCACGTCGCGCAGCGACGCGAGCGCCGCCTGGTAGTTGCCGAGGTGGTTGTCGCGCAGGATCCGCTCGGGCTCCTCGACCTGGAGGTTCCCGCTGAAGCCGCTGGTCCGCGCGTTCGTGAGGTTGCGCGGGGCACGGCCGGCGTCGTCGCCCCACCAGATGTCGGTCGGCGCGACCCCGCAGCCGTTCCAGATGCAGTCGTAGCGGACCTCGATGCGCGCAAACGCCGAGAGCAGCTCGAAGGGCCCGATCCCCTCCGGAGCGAGGTCGCTCTCGATCTCGAGGTTCAGCACGTGCGCCCACTGGGACGGCACGAAGTAGTGGGGGTTCCAGTCGTCGCCGTAGGCCCGGACCTGGAGCTCGCCGAAGCCGTGGACCTCGAGCGTCGGCATCTGGTTCTCGGCGGAGGCGACGGACCCGATCGCGAGCGCGAGGCTTACCGGGAGGACAGTCAGGAGGGCGAAGCGGTGCGCCATGCGTGGCTCGGCAGGGGAGCGGGCGGGCCGCTGCCGGCCCGCCCGCTCGCACCACGCCCTAGAAGGTGTACCGGAGCCGCATGTAGAACTCGTCGCGCTCGCGCACCACCGCGAGCCCGTTCTCGACGGACTCCTGGTAGGCGAGCTTGCCCGACTCGCCGCCGACCGTGCCGAGGCCCTGGATCGGCATGTCGACGGTCTGCCAGCGCCCGAAGAAGAAGTTCAGGCCCACCGTTCCCGAGAAGTTCTCGGTGAAGCGGTAGGTGAGGCTCGGGAGCGCGGCGCCCGAGTTCGAGCGGCGGTCGTAGACGAAGGTGACGCCGGGCAGCAGGCGGTCCTGGTAGTAGCCGGTCTGGACCGTGAAGGTCCCCAGGATGTTGAAGGGCCCGTTGCCGGGGAAGCCGTCCTTGTAGTTGGTGATGTACTGGAAGAAGAACTGGGAGTTGAAGAAGAAGGTGCGGTTCTGGTTCAGGAAGTTGATGAAGGTCGGGCGGTCCACCGACACCGTGAAGTTCAACGTGTCGGACTCGGTGATGCCGTCGAACTCGTCGTTGTCGCTGAACTTCTGGCCCTCGATCCAGGTCATCTCGGCGCCCCAGTTGGTCTTCGTCACGTCCTCCGCGAAGTCGAAGGAGAAGCCGAGCACGTTGCGCTTGTTGTAGCGGAGCACGCCCTCGGCCCCGCTGTGCCACACGAAGTCGCGCCGTCCGTAGCCGTCGTGGCCGCCGGCCTTCACCGTGTTGCGCTGGACGCCGGTGATGTCGTAGAGGGACTGGATCGCGCTGCAGTACTGCGGCTGGATGAACGAGCACTGGCCCTCGAAGGCGGCGGTCGCAGGATTGGCCGGGTCGAAGTAGGCGTACGGATTGGCCGGGTCGAACTCGTCCTTCTCGGAGGTGGTGGCGCCGTCCTCGGCCGAGGAGAAGGCCACCAGCAGGAGCTGGTAGTTGAAGGACAGGGCCGCCATCTCGCTCGCGAACTGCTGGCCGGCCGACGCGCCGAACTGCGGCGGGATCACGAGGCCCGCGGTCGAGCCGTCGCGGTTCACGTCGTAGTGGGGGTTCGGCGTGACGCCATCGGCGAGGAACGGGCCGTCGGCGCCGTTGACCTGCACGAGCCCCCCGTCGACGTAGCGGGCCGCGGGCAGGCTCGCGCCCCGCGCGAAGAAGCCGATCGTGCCGGGCTGCGCCTCGCCGTTCGCCAGGTGCCAGCCCACGAAGCCCCCGTTGCGGTAGGCCTCCGTGTAGGCGCCCTCGAAGCCGACCCACGACTGCTGGAGGACGCCGGCGTCGGCGTTGAGCAGGTCGATGCCGTCGCCCTCGCAGTCGGTGCCCCAGAAGGGGCCGCAGCCGAGCAGCGCCTCCTGCTCGTCGGTGAGGACCTGGTTCAGGGTCACGCCCACCGGGGCGAAGGCCGCGTGCGGCGTGCGGCCGGTGACGCCCGAGCAGGGGGCGCCCGGGCTGTAGTCGGGATTTGCGAGCTGGTCGTCGCAGGGATCCACGTTGAGCCGCACCATGGGCGCGGGCACTCCGGCCAGGCTCGCGATCACGGCGTCGGCCAGGAGGTTGCCGCCCGAAAGCGCGTTCGAGAGGCCCGAGGCGATCGTCGGCGTGGTCTTCGCCATCGAGCGCGGGACCCGCACCGTCAGGCCGGCGGCGGCGGCGGCGAGGTCGGCGTTGCTGTTGAAGACGCTCTGCCCGCACGCCGAGGGGTCGAGCGCGTTGAAGCCGATGCTGGTCGCGCAGATCATCGCGAAGAGCTGCATGTTGCTGCCGTAGGCCTCGAGCAGCGGCCCGCGGTTGGCCGGATCGGCGACCGGGACGCCCGGCGGCAGGGAACCGTCGGTGTTGGGGTTGGGGTCGGCGACGCCGAGCGAGAGGTTGGAGCGGATCGGGAGGCAGGCCTGCTCGAGGCCCGTGCGGCACGCGTCGCGCGAGTTCCAGCGCAGCGGGCGGCCCGAGACCGG
This sequence comes from Deltaproteobacteria bacterium, assembly GCA_035063765.1. NCBI lineage: Bacteria > Pseudomonadati > Myxococcota > Myxococcia > Deltaproteobacteria bacterium. Next base: position 128,609 of record JAPSFT010000013.1, on the reverse strand, counting down.
GTCCACGCGCCGCTCGAAGGTCATGATCTGCTCGACGTAGGGCAGGTCCTCGAAGCCGTAGAAGTCGGAGACCTGGAAGCTGAAGCGGCCCATGCGCCACTCGACCCGGCCGCCGAACTCGAGGCCCTCGATGTCCTGCCAGGGATCGTCGGGACGGTCCTCGCCGGCCAGGGCGAAGCCCGCGAGCCCGTGGAGCCAGAGCGCGAAGGTCTTGTTGCAGGCCACCAGCGCGGTGAAGGGCTCGCCGCAGCGGCCGGTGTCGTTCGGCTTGAACTGGTCGAAGTTGGCGGCCACCTCGACGCGCACGTCCTCGGCGGGGCCCACGTCGTAGAACGACCAGACCGCGCGCGCCGACCAGACGGCCACGCGCGACTCCTCGAGGCTCGGCAGCGAGGCCAGCGCGAGGTCGACCGGGTTGAACTGGTCGGTGGTGCGGAAGAGCTCCGTCTTCCCCCACACGATGCTCTGCCGGCCGGCGCGAACCCAGAGCTGGCTGTCGAAGAACTCCATGTCGACGTAGAGCTCCTTCAGCTCCTTCTCCCAGCTCTGGGTGTCGCCGTGGTTCCAGGCGAGCTCGTTCTGGCTGAAGTTCTGGCGCGGGTTGTCGAGGCTGCGGGTCTTCTCGTTCCAGCGCTGGAATCCCGCGCTCGGGTAGAAGACACCCTGCGACTCCGTGCGCCCCCCCTCGCCGTCCAGCCAGCCGCGCATCGCGGCCGGCCGGGCGGGCAGCTCGGCGCTGCCGCCCGCGTTGCCGAGCGCCGGGTTCGTCGGGTCGATCAGCACGATCGGGTTGATGTCCGTGCTCAGGAACGGGTTCGGCCGCGTGCGCAGCGCGCCGATGTTGTCGGGCTCGCACTCGGGGTTCACGGGGCCGATGATCTGGAAGCCCACGCCGTTCTCGCCGGCCGGCACGTGGCGCACGCCGAACTTGCACTTGAGCTGGTCGTGGAAGTAGAAGTACGCCGGGTCGTCGCCGCCGCGCTCGAAGATGGCGTTCTGGCCGCGCACGACGAAGAGGCCCGAGAAGCCCGGGATCTGGTCGATCCGCGCCGGCCGCCGGTTGTGCTCGGGGATCTGCTCCGCGATCACCGGGTGCGTGAGCGGCTGTCCGCCCACCGTGTAGCGCCGGTCGAGGGTCGGCCACGGACGCGTCGCCGTGTATTTTCCGACGTCGCTGCGCGGATTGAAGGGCCCGTCGATGAAGTTCCCGATGTAGGCCGCACCGGACATGCCGCTCTTGTTGCCGGACGTGCGGTAGCGGGGCAGGCGCCGCGCGCGGTTGCCCCAGGCGTCGGCCGAGGAGACCATCCCGCAGGCGCGCGTCCACACGCAGTCGTAGCGGGCCTCGAGGCGCATGTAGCTCGACAGCACGTCGAAGGGGCCCCAGCCGTCCGGCGCGAAGTCGTACTCGGTCTCGATGCTGAGCACGTGGTACCACTGCGCGAGGTCGAAATCCTCGTTGATGTGGAAGTCGTCCGACATCATCCGGATCTGCTCTTCGAAGAAGCCGTGGACCTGCAAGCGGCCGTCGAAGTACTCGAAGGCACCCGCCGGCGCGGCGACCGCGAGCAGGCCCCCGACAGCGAGCCCTGCCGCCACCAGCCCGGCGCGCACCCGATCCACGAACCCGTTCGAGCGAACCCCGCGCATCACCCCTCCATCGAGACGCAGGCGCCCGCACCGGTCTGCGCGACCTCGACGCGCAGCGCGACGCGAGCTCCCTCCGTCCGGCTCGCCTTGCCGACCGTTCGGTGTGTCACCCGAGCGGCCGTCCGGCGAGAACGCCTTCCCCCAGGACCCCGGGCTCGAGGGCTGCGGCGCCGATTGCGAGGCGCCAGCGGACCGGCGTCTCCCGGGCTGGCGTCGCGAGCCCCTCCCCCACGGGTCGCGCGCTGTTATACCCCCGGAGCCGGCTGCCTGACAATCCAAATCTCGATCGGATCGCCGGAGCGAGCGGGCAGGACTGCTCGACGCAGCGCGCATGGCGCATCGCGTCGTGCGCGATCGGTGGGCTCGTGGGCGGGCGCTACTCGCTCTCGGCGGGCGGAGGGGTCCCGCGCGGCGGCCGCTTGCGCGCAGCGCCGGACGGTGCGCGCTTGCGCGCGACGGCCTTCTTGCGGGCGCCGGCCTTGCGGGCCGGCCGCTCCGGTCGCCTGGCCTCGGCCTCCGCGGGAGCGGATCCGGGCGCGCCCGGTGCAGAGGCCGCCGGGCGCTTGCGGCTTCCCGCCGCGCGCCGGCCGCGCGCCGGCTTCGCGGCGTCCGCCGTCGTGCCGCTCGCCGCCCCCGTGTCCGCCGCGCCCTCCGCCCCCTTGCCCGCCGCGCCCTCCTTGCGGCCGGGCCGGGGCGGGAACTCGAAGCCGTGGCGCCCGTTCTTGCGCAGCACGAGGGTCGCCGAGAAGGGCCGCCCGTAGCGGGAGGTGAAGTCGGTGAGCAGGTCGCTGCGGCCGTTGCGCAGGTAGGCGAGCGCCTCCTCGCGGGTGATCTCGCGCTTGCAGACCGTGCGCGGCAAGGCGAAGCCGCAGCTCTTCGGCCGCTCCACGCCCTCGCCGCCCTCGAGGTCGGCCTCCTTCAGCTTGCGCTCGCAGACGAAGTGGGTCGGCGACTCGACGACCGCGCACTCCTCCTCGAAGGGGCAGCCCGCGAGCGGCTCGGGGTTCACCTCGTACTCGGGCTCCGCGCTGACCGAGCCGTCCTCCCAGGCCACCGGCCGCACCCGCACCACCCACTCCGCGCGGTCGATCTCGAGCGCGGCCTGGTAGGTCCGGCCGTTGCGGGCCGTGAAGCCCTCGACGGCTCCGGTCCTGCCGTCGCGGAGCAACGCGGCAACGGTGGTGCGGTCGAGGTAGCGCCCCGAGGTGTCCTTCCAGACCCGGAAGGGACAGTCCTCCTCGCGCGCAGGCTCCTCCTCGCAGCGGTAGAACCAGGGGCGCTCGACGACCGGGCGCCCGCAGCGCGGGCAATCGCCGAGCGGCGGGTCGTGCCGGTAGAGGTCCTCGTACTCGAAGCCCTTCGCGTGCGCGACGATCTCGCGGGTGTAGGCCTCCATCTCCTGCATGAAGTCGGCCGCGTCGCGCTGGCCGTGCTCCACCTGGTTCAGGTGGTACTCCATCTCGCCCGTCAGCTCGGCGGAGGCGAGACCGTCGATGTGCACGCGCTTCAGGATGTCGATCAGGCGGATGCCCTTGGCGGTGGGCCGCAGCACGCGCCCGATCCGGACCACGTAGCCCTTGGCGATCAGGTTCTCGATGATCTCCGCGCGCGTGGCGGGCGTCCCGAGCCCGCGCTCGTGCATGGCGGCGGCCAGCTCCTCGTCCTCGAGCTCCTTGCCGGCGTTCTCCATGAGGGAGAGCAGGCGCGCCTCGGTGATGCGCGCGGGCGGCCGGGTCTGCTCGGCGACCGTCTCGACCGCGGTCGTGCGCACGGCCGCCTCGACCAGCGGCGGCAGCGCCGCCACGTCGTCGCCGGCGTCCTCGGTCGCGCCGCCCTCGAGCACCGCGCGCCAGCCCGGCTCCATGAGCGTGCGGGCGCGGCTGCGGAAGCGCTGGCCGTTCACCGTGGTCGTGCGCTCGACCCGCTCCCAGACGGCCGCAGGATGGAAGGTCGCGAGGAAGCGCCGCACGACCAGGTCGAAGAGGCGCTTGTCGTCGCCCGAGAGGCCGGCACCCGGGAGCTTCCCGGTCGGCACGATCGCGAAGTGGTCGGAGACCTTGGCGTCGTCGAAGGTGCGCGCCTCGTTCTCGAGGCCGCGCTCGAGCAGGCGTGCGGCGGCGGCCCCGTACTCGCGCACGGGCCCGCGCATCTCGCCGAGCGCGGCGTCGCCGCGCCGGCCGGCCTCGGCGAAGGCGCGCAGGACGTTCGGCACCACCGCCCGGTAGTCGTTCGGCAGGCAGCGCGAGTCGGTGCGGGGGTAGGTGAGGAGCTTGTGCTGCTCGTAGCAGCGCTGGGCCGCCGACAGCGTGCGCCGCGCGGTCCAGCCGAACTTGCGGATCGCCTCGCGCTGGAGGCTCGTCAGGTCGAAGAGCGGCGGCGCCGACTCGCGCGAGGGCTTGCGCGTCTCCTCGGCGGTCCCGGCCCGGCCCTCGACGGCCGCGGCGATCTCGCGGGCGCGGGCCTCGTCGAAGATCCGGTCGTCGCGGGCCTCGCCGTCGCCCTCGCCGAGCGCGGGGTCGAACCACTGGCCCTGGTAGGCGTTGCCCGCGTCGTCGAAGCTGCCCGCGATGCGCCAGTAGGGGCGCGGCACGTGGGCGAGGACCTCGAGCTCGCGCACGACGAGCAGCGCCAGGGTGGGCGTCTGCACCCGGCCCGCCGACCAGGCACCCTTCTCGCGCCGGCCCTTGAGGCGCTTGGTGAGCGCGCGCGTGGCGTTCATCCCGATCAGCCAGTCCGTGCGCGTGCGCGCGGCGGCGGCGGCGGCCAGGCCCGCGAGCTCCTCGCCCGGGCGCAGGCGCGCGAAGCCGTCGCGGATCGCGTCCTCGGTCATCGACTGGAGCCACAGGCGGCGGATCGGCTTGCGGCTCGCGAAGTGCTCGACGATCTCGCGGAAGATCAGCTCGCCCTCGCGACCGGCGTCGCAGGCGTTCACGACGCCCTCGACGTCGTCGCGCTCGAGCAGCCGCTTGATGAGCCGCACCCGGGCGGTCTGGCCGGCCTTCGGCTTGGTCCGGAACTCGGCGGGGATGATCGGGAGGTTGTCGAGCGTCCAGCGCTTGTAGGTCTCGTCGATCTCCTCGGGCTCGAGCAGCTCGAAGAGGTGGCCGACGGCCCAGGTCAGCACCCAGCGCGCGCTCTCGAAGTAGCCGTCCTGCTCGTCGAAGCCGCCCAGGGCGGCGGCGATGTCGCGCGCGACGCTCGGCTTCTCGGTGATGATGAGGGACTTGGCCACTCTTCCCTCCGGGGAGCGGATCTGGGCGGCTGGAGCAGAGGATGGGGAGCCTCGGGCCTGGCTCCGGGGTCCGGGCATCCTTAGCCCGGGGCCTCCGGGCTGTCGACCCGCGCCTGCTCGGCAGGACTCCTGGAAACCTGGAGTGCTCCCGCGGGGGCACGCGGGGAGCTGCGTGCCCGTTGCAGGGGGCTTGCCCCTGCCCTACTCCGGCCAGATGCCCGAAGCGGCCCCTCCCACTCCCATCCTGGGTCTGCACGCGGGAGGCGCCCCGGCCTTCGCCTTCCTGTGCGGGGATCCCGCCCGGGTCGAGCGGATCGCAGCGGACTGGCGCGAGCTCCGGACGCTCTGTGAGGTCCGCGAGTTCCGGGTCGTGAGCGGCGTCTGGCGCGGGATCCCGATCGCCGCGGCCTCGACCGGGGTGGGCGCGCCCGGAGCCGCGATCGTGGTCGAGGAGCTGGCGCGGGCGGGGGCGCGCACCCTGATCCGGATCGGCAACAGCGGCGGGCTCGCCGAGGACCTGGCCCCCGGCGAGCTCGTGATCACGACCGGGGCCGTCCGCGACGACGGGACCACGCGCAGCTACGTCGTGCCCGAGTACCCCGCCGTGGCGGACTGGCGCGTGGTGGGCGCGCTGGTCGCGGCGGCGCGCGCCGCCGGGGCGCGCTGGCGGGCGGGGGTGACCTGGTCGCTCGACGCCTTCTTCGCGCGCAACGCGCGGCTCGCGCCCGGCGGCGCGCTCGCCTCGGCGCACTTCGGCGGCTACTGGACGCCCGCGCACGAGGCGCGCCTGCGCGCCATGCAGGCGGCGGGCGTGCTCAACTGCGAGATGGAGGCGGGGACGCTGCTCACGCTCGCGGGCCTCTTCGGCCTGCGCGCGGGCGCGCTCTGCGTGGTCTCGGACCGCACGCCCTGGCGCCCCGGCGAGCCCATCGACCTCGACCGCAACATGGCGGCGGCGATCGCGGTCGCCCACGCGGCGGTCGCGCAGCTCGCGGCGGAGGAGGCGAGCTGAGCGACGGCTCGACGAGGGCCGCCCCTGCCCGTTGCGTCAGCGGACCTCGCGCGGGACGGGGGTGATGTTCCAGGTGAAGGCGGAGCCCTTGGGCTTGCGGGTGTGGATGACCTCGCGCGCCCAGCCGCCGTCGCGCCAGACGTAGCGGCGCAGCTCGCCGTGGTCGTCGCTCGCGGCGTAGAGCTCGTCGCGCCCGTCGCCGTCGAGGTCGGCGAGGACCGTGGCGTGCTCGAAGCCGCCCGAGCGCGCGTCGATCTGGCTCTTCGCCCAGGCGGCGGTGGCCGGCGCGGGGCCGGGCCGCAGCAGCCACAGCCCGCTCTTCATGCCGGCCGCCACCATCTCGCGCCGGCCGTCGCCGTCCACGTCGCCGGCGGTCAGGAAGCGCGTCTGGGTGTCGTCGAGCTCGGCGATCACGGCGCCGGCCGCGGGATCGGTCCCGGCGTCGAAGCGGCGGATCTCGACCTTCCCGCCCGACACCGCCTCGACGGCCACGTAGAGCTCGTCGCGCCCGTCGCCGTCGACGTCGCCGACCAGGATCTCCTTCGCGTGGCGGTCGCCGAGGTCCGCCACCTCGACGCGCCCCTCGCCCCGGGCCGGCACGTAGCGGGTCACCTTGCCGTGCTGGGGCGTGCCGTCGAGGCGGTTCGGCTCGCTCGGGGTCGCGTAGACCTCGAGGACACCGTCGCCGTCGAGGTCGCCGACCTCGATCTCGTGCACGAAGGTGTCCTTCTCGCGGTCGATCTCCTCGACGCTCCAGCCACCCCCCGACTTGCGCCGGACGATCGCGACCACGCCCTGGTCGTGGGTCGCGACGGCCAGGTCCGGCGAGCCGTCGCCGTCGAGATCGGCAACCTCCGCGTCGCGCATGCGGCTGAACTTGCCGCCGAAGTCCTGGGACCAGACCGTCTCGGCCACGAAGCCGGTCCGGGACAGGTCGGGGCGCCAGAGCTTGATCGCCGCCGCGCTGCCGCCGAGGGTCAGGATCCCGCCGTCGAAGGCGATCGCCTTGTGGAAGACGTTGCTCTCCGGGTCGGTGATCGCGCGCACGCGCCAGGCGCCGCCCTCGCGGGTCAGGATCTCGAGCCGCGCGGCGGTCGGCTTCGGCAGCACCTGGCCCTGCGGCGTCACCTCGAAGGGCGAGAGCGCGAGCAGGAGGCCCTTCGGCAGATCCGCGGGCGTCGCGCTCTCGGGCGCGGCCGGCGCCCGGCCCGCCGGCGCTCCGGCTGCGGGCTGCGCCGGGGCGGGCGCCCGCTCCCCCTCGCCGCCACAGGCGGGCGCGAGGAGCGCGAAGGCTGCGAGGAGCGCGAAACCCCGATGCATGGGACCCCTCCCGTGGAAGACCCGGCTCGATGGTCGAGAGCGCCAGGCCCGAGCGAGCCCTGCGTTGTAGCGTGCCCCGGAGCGGAGCGGTAACGATCCCCGCCATGGCCGGGCCCACGCTCCAGGCGCCGCGCGGCACGCGCGACTTCTACCCCGAGGACCTGCGCCTGCGCGCCTGGCTGTTCGCCCACTTCCGCGAGGTGGCGCGCCGCTTCGCCTTCGAGGAGGTCGACGCGCCGGTCGTCGAGCACGAGGAGCTCTTCACCCGCAAGGCCGGCGAGGAGATCGTCGAGCAGCTCTACCACTTCGAGCTGCACGGCCGCCGGCTCGCGCTGCGGCCCGAGATGACGCCCTCGATCGCGCGCATGGTGATGGCCCGCGCCGGGGGCCTGCGCCTGCCCCTGCGCTGGTTCACGGTGACCCAGAACTGGCGCTACGAACGCATGACCCGGGGCCGCAAGCGCGAGCACTTCCAGTGGAACATGGACGTCTGGGGGGAGCCCGGGGTGACCGCCGAGGCGGAGCTGCTCGCGGCGATCTTCGCGCTGCTCGACCGGATCGGCCTCGGCGCGGGCCAGGTCCGGGTCCAGCTCAACAGCCGGGCGCTGCTCGAGGAGACCCTGCGCGCCGGGATCCTGCGCGCCCGCCCGGCCGTCTTCGAGCCGCTCTGCGTGGTGATCGACAAGCTCTCGAAGATCGGCGCCGAGGCCGTCGTCGCGCAGCTCGTGGACCCGGCCGGGCCGGTGGGCCTCGCGCCGGCCGAGGCGCGCGACGTCGTGGCGCTGCTCGGGGTGACGGGGCTCGACGACGCCGCCGCCGCGGCGCCGGCCGGCTCGCCCGCCGTCGCGGAGCTGCACCGGCTCTTCGAGCTGCTGGACGCCTACGGCGTCGCCGACCGGGTCGACTTCGACGCCTCGGTGGTGCGCGGCCTCGCCTATTACACGGGGATCGTCTTCGAGGCCTTCGACGCCGGGCGCAAGCTGCGCGCCGTCTGCGGCGGCGGCCGCTACGACCGCCTGCTCGAGACGCTCGGCGGCCCGGCGATCCCCGCCGTCGGCTTCGGCTTCGGCGACGTCGTGGTGGCCGAGCTGCTGGCCGACCGGGGCCTCGTCCCGGAGCTGCCGCGCGGCGTCGACGACGTCGTCTGCGCGCTCGGCGAGGCGCAGCGGCCCGCCGCGATCCGGCTGGCGGCGCGGCTGCGCGGCGCCGGCCGGGCCGTCGAGCTCGTGCTCGGCGACGCCCGGCCCAAGCGCGTCCTCGACGACGCCGGCCGGGCCGGCGCGCGCCGCGCGCTCTTCGTCGGGCCCGACGAAGCGGCACGCGGCGTCGTGCGGGTGCGCGAGCTCGGCGGCGGAGACGAGCGGGAGGAGCCGCTCTAGCGGTCGCGCGCGCCGGACGGGCGAGGGCGCGGCGTCCTCTTTCGCCGGGGTGCGAAAACGCTATCAAGAGCGCACAGCGTCTCGCCGCTGCCGACAGACGGGAGTCCACCGCGATGCGCACCTGGACGCTCCGCGACAGCCTGGAGACCTATCAGGTCGCCAACTGGGGCGCCGGCTTCTTCGGGATCGACGACCAGGGACACGTCCGGGTGACACCCCACGGTCCCGACGGCCCGGGCGTCGATCTCTTCCAGCTCGTCGAGGAGCTGCGCGCGAGCGGGCTGAAGCTCCCCATGCTGGTCCGCTTCTCGGACGTGCTCGCCACGCGCGTCAAGGGGCTCGTGCGCGCCTTCGCCCGCGCCATGCAGGAGTACGGCTACGAGGGCCGCTACCGGGGCGTCTACCCGATCAAGGTGAACCAGCAGCGCCACGTGGTGGAGGAGATCGTCCGCTTCGGCGCGCCGCACCGGATCGGGCTCGAGTGCGGCTCGAAGCCCGAGCTCCTGGTCGGCCTGGCCGTGCTCGACACGCCCGGCGCGCTGCTCGTCTGCAACGGCTACAAGGACCGCGCCTACATCGAGACCGCGCTGCTCGCCCAGCGCCTCGGCCGCCACCCGGTGCTCGTGATCGACCGCTTCCAGGAGCTCGAGCTCGCGGTGCGGATCGCCCGCGAGCTCGGCATGCGCCCGCACCTCGGCGTGCGCGCGCGGCTCACCACGCGCGGGACCGGCAAGTGGGCCGACTCGACCGGCGAGCGCGCCAAGTTCGGGCTCTCGGCGGCCGAGATCGTCGAGGCCGTCGACTGGCTGCGCGCCGAGAAGATGCTCGACTGCCTCGAGCTCCTGCACTTCCACATCGGCAGCCAGATCAGCGCGATCCGCGCCCACAAGGACGCCCTGCGCGAGGCCTGCCGCATCTTCGTGGGGCTGCACGCGATGGGCGCGCCCGTGAAGCTGCTCGACGTCGGCGGCGGCCTCGGCGTCGACTACGACGGCTCGCAGACCAACTTCCACTCCTCGATGAACTACTCGGTGCAGGAGTACGCCAACGACGTGGTCTCCGCGATCCAGGAGGCCTGCGACGAGACCGGCGTTCCGCACCCGGACCTCGTCACCGAGGCCGGCCGGGCGATGACGGCCCACCACTCGGTGCTGGTCTTCGACGTGCTCGGCGTCTCGGAGCTGCGTCACGCCGAGGAGCTGCCGCCCGCCGGCGAGGACGAGCCGCGTGCGATCCAGGCGCTCTCCGAGGTCCACGCCCAGATGACGCGCAAGAACGCGCTCGAGTCCTGGCACGACATGCTGGCGGCCAAGGAGGAGGCCGGCAGCGAGTTCGCGCTCGGCTACCTCGACCTGCGCGCGCGCGCACGCGTCGAGAAGCTGTTCCAGGCCTGCTGCGAGAAGCTGCTGCGCATCGTGCGCGAGCTGCCCCAGGTCCCCGAGGAGCTCGACGACCTCGAGAAGGCCCTGGCCGACACCTACTTCGGGAACTTCTCGATCTTCCAGTCGCTGCCCGACCACTGGGGCTTCAAGCAGCTCTTCCCGGTGATGCCGATCCACCGCCTCGACCAGGAGCCGACCCGGCGCGGCACCTTCGCCGACCTCACCTGCGACAGCGACGGCAAGATCGGCCAGTTCATCGACCAGCACGACGTGCGCGACGTGCTGCCGCTCCACCCGCTCAACGGCGCGCCCTACTACATCGGCGTGTTCCTGGTCGGCGCCTACCAGGAGATCCTGGGCGACCTCCACAACCTCTTCGGCGACACCGACGCGGTGCACGTGCGGGTCGAGCAGGACGGGCGCACCCAGGTGGCGCACGTGGTGGGCGGCGACCGCGTGCGCGAGGTGCTCGACTACGTCGAGTACGACCGCGACACGCTGGTGGCCCAGGTGCAGGCCACCATCGACCGCGCCATCGAGCGCGACGAACTGCCCCTCGAGGAGGGCAGCCGGCTGCGCAAGCGCTACGAGCAGGCGCTGGAGGAGACCACCTACCTCTCGCGCGAGTAGGCGCGGGCGGGCCGGGTCAGCCGAGCGCCGGCCGCTGGCGGCGGCTCACGAGCCAGTGGAGCAGCCCGAAGCCCACCAGCAGCGTCGTCCCGAGCGCGGCGCCGAAGGGCCAGTTGCGCGCGTTGCCCTTGAACTGGTTCTCGATGACGTTGCCGATCATGTCGACCCGCCCGCCGCCGAGGATGTCGTTGACGGCGTAGATGCCGAGCGCGGGCACGAAGACGAGCAGCACGCCGGCCGCGACGCCGGGCGCGGTGAGCGGGAGGATCACCCGCGCGAACGCCCGCAGCGGGCCGGCGCCGAGATCGAGGGCGGCCTCGACCAGCGTGCCGTCGAGCTTCTCCACGCTCGCGTAGATCGGCAGGATCATGAACGGCAGGAAGGTGTAGACGAGGCCCACGACGACGGCGCCCGGCGTGTAGAGGAGCGCCAGCGGCTCGCCGACCAGTCCGAGCCCGAGCGCGAGCGAGTTCAGGAGCCCCTGGCTCTTCAGGATCGTCACCCAGGCGTAGGTGCGGATCAGGAAGCTGGTCCAGAACGGCACCAGGACCGCCATCAGGAGCAGGTTGCGCCAGCGCTCGCCCGCGCGCGCGATCCAGTACGCGACCGGGTACCCCGCGGCCAGGCACAGAACGGTGGTGAGCAGCGCGTATCCGATCGAACGCGCCACGATGCGGAGGTAGACGGGGTCGAGCACGCCGGCGTAGTGCTCGAGCGTGAAGCCCGGCACGACGCCGCCGAGTGTGCCCCGGTGCGCGAAGCTGTACACGAGCATGATCACGGCGGGCGCCACCACGAAGGCGAGCACCCACGCGATCAGCGGCGCGAGCAGCAGCCAGCCGATCCGGCCGGGTGCCCGGCGCGCGGCGGCCGGGTCCGGCGCGAAGCGGGTCGCCTCCTGTCGCATCGCTGCCCCGCTCCCCGGCTATCGGCCGCTCTGGGCCTTGAGGTCGGTGAAGAGCTTGTCGACCTCCGCCGCGAGCGGGCCGATGTCGCGGAGGGTCGCGAGCTTCGGGACACCGGGCGGGTAGCTGGCCGGGTTGGCGCGCTCCGCGGGCGTCAGCAGCTTGCGCGCCTCGACGTTCGGGTTGGTGTAGGGGAACTCCGCGGAGATCTTCCGGCTCACCTCGGGCCGCAGCACGTAGTCGATGAAGCGGTGGGCGGCTTCCACGTTCCGCGCCCCCTTCGGGATCGCGAGGCTGTCGATGAACAGGTGGCTGCCCTCCCGGGGCAGCACGTAGGCGAAGCGGCCCGGCTGCTCGCGGAGCAGGATCGCGGCCTCGCCCGACCACACGACGCCGAGGTCGGCGTCGCCGTTGAGGAGCGCCGTCTTCGGGCTGTCCGAGTCGTAGACCCGGACGAGCGGGAGCCACTGCGCGAGCACGGGTCGCACGCGCTCGAGGTTGTCCCGGGTGACGGCGTCGGGCCCGAGACCCCGCGTGGCGAGCGCCCAGGTCACGATCTCGAGCGCGTCGTCGAGGATCACGATGCGCCCCGCGTGGCGGTCCTGGAAGACGTCGCCGTAGCCCCGTACCGGCTCCTTCACCTTCTCCGTGTCGACGACGATGCCGACCGTGCCCTGCATGTACGGCACGCTGTAGGCCAGCGCCGGGTCGTGCGGCCAGCCCCAGGACTCCCTCCCGATGTTCCCCAGGTGGGGAAGCTTCGCGTGGTCGAGCGGCGCGAGCAGCCCTTCCTCCACCAGCGCCTCGACGACGTACTCCGAGGGCTGGATCAGGTCGTAGCGGGCGGCTCCGGACAGGAGCTTCGCCAGCATCTCCTCGTTGGACGCGTAGCTCTCCTGGTTCACCTCGATGCCGGTCTCCCTGGTGAAGCCGTCGAGCACGGCCTGCGGCACGTACTCCGACCACGTGAAGAGGTTCAGCTCCTCGGCCCCGGCCGATGGGGATGCGAGACCCGTCGCGAGCAGCAGCGCCAGGACCAAGGCGCTCGAGCGGGGCGCGGCCCGGAGCCCCGGCGTCGAGCTGCGGCGGCGCAGGCCCTCCGCGATTCCGAGCGCGAGCACGGTGACCACGAGGAAGAGCGTGGAGATGGCGTGGAGGGAGGGATCGAGGCCCTTCTTGATCCGCCCGAAGATCTCGAGCGGCAGCGTGCGGGTGCCGGCGCTGGCGGTGAACCAGGTGACGATCAGCTCGTCGAGCGAGAGCGTGAACGCCATCAGCCCTCCCGCCACCAGCGCCGGCGTGAGGTAGGGCACGATCACCTTCGTGAAGGCCTGCGCCGGCGTCGCGCCGAGGTCGAGCGCCGCCTCCTCGAGGGCGGGGTCGAGCCCGGCGAGGCGCGCCCGGACCGCCGCCATCACGAACGGGAAGCAGAAGGTGACGTGGGAGACGACGATCGTCGTGTAGCCGAGCTCGACGCCGGCCGCGACGAAGAGGAGCAGCAGGCTGACACCGAGGATCACCTCCGGGACGATCATCGGCAGGAAGGCCGCGGTCTCGAGCGCCGCGCGGCCCCGGTAGCGGTAGCGGTGGAGCAGCCAGCCGCCGGCGGTGCCCAGCACGAGCGAGATCCCCGTGGACGCGACGGCGACGATCAGGCTGTTCTCGAGCGCGCGCACCAGCACCGTGTCGCTCCAGAGCCTCGCGTACCACTCGAGCGTGAACCCCGTCCAGACGACGTTGAGCTTCGACTGGTTGAAGGAGAAGAGCACGAGGACGGCGATCGGCAGGTAGAGGAACAGGAGCACGACGCCGGCCCAGAGCGCGAGCAGCCGGTGGACCCGCTTCATCGCCCACCCCCTCCCCGTCGCCCCTCTCCCGCCAGCGCGCCGGCCACCCGCTGGAACTTGCGCATCGGCATCACGTGCTGGCCGATCTCCGCGGCGAAGCCCGGGTGGTGATAGGCGGTGATCACGCGGTGGGTGGTAGCAGCCGGAACCGTCCCGGGCGAGCCGTCCACGCGGCCGCCGCGGCGCGCAGCGGCTCGAGCGCGCGGGGTGGAACGTGCACGCCATACACCGCGTAGATCGCCTCGACCACCGCGGCCAGCTCGGCGGCGGGCATCCGGCTCTCCGTCTCGCGCCCGACCCGGCGCACGACCAGCCCGAGCGGGACGGCACGCGGCGTCTGGCCGGCCAGCCGCTCGGGCGCACGGAAGTCCGGCTGCGCGTAGGGCGCCGCCGCGGGGTCGACCTTGCGGAAGCCGGCGCGCTCGTACGAGCGCAGGCGCAGCGCGCGCGCGCGTGGATCCGCCGGGACCTCCGCCGGCGCGGCCCCGGCCAGCTCCATCTCGGCCGCGAGCACGATCGGCGCGTCCGGCGCGCAGCCGGCCGCCCGCGCGCAGCGCCGGGCGGCCTCGAGCGGGAGCGCGCGCAGCCAGGCGGCGAGCCCGCTGCCCCGGTGCGCCGGCTCGACGAAGGCGTGTGAGAGGTGCACGACCACCGGGACCGGACGCGGGCGCCCGGCGGCGTCGAGCCTCACCACCGCCGTGTGGTCGCGCACGGCCGCGAGCTCGCCGCCGCGCCGCAGGACCAGCAGCTCGTAGGCGAGCGCAGCGCCCGGGAGCGGGCGCGCGGGATCCCAGGCGAGCCGCTCGCGGACGACCCGGACCCGCTCCATCTCGCCGCGCGCGCCGAACTCGCGCCAGAGCCGTTCGTAGGCAGCCTCGAAGTCCGCGTCGGCGGGATCGCGCACGCGTCGCACCTGCACGTCGCGCCAGTCGCGCATCGCCACCTCCCGGTCGCCCGGAGCGAGGTCGTCGGCGCGCAGCGCGGGCTCCACGGCGGCACCCGTAGCGCTCGCGCGGGCCCGCTGCCGCTCGTCGTCACGGCCGGCGCGAGCAACCGCCGGTTTGCGCTGCTGCGCTGCACCCTCGAGCAGATGGGGCGGAAGCGGCCCGAGGGACCTCGCTCGGCTTCGCCCCGTGGCCGAGCGTGCGCGCTTCGAGCAGGACGCCCCCCCGCTCCGGATGGCGCAGGGCCACCAGGTGCCTGGCGGCCGACACGCCCGTGAGGCCGCCGCCGACGATCGCGATGTCCGCGCAGAGCGGCCCGGCTAGACTGCGCGCGGGCGGCGGAGGCCCGCTCTCCGCCACCCGGATGGCCTGGTTCTGGTCGAGTCGCGGCTCCACCCAGCGTCCTCCTCGGCGCCCCGGTCCTCGCCGCCCATCGGCACCCCTCCCGGCGAGGAAGCATGAGCCTCGGTACCCACGTCCGCCTGTGCCTGGCCCGGACCCCGCGACGGGTGTACGCGAGCCGGGACAGGAGCGTCGACCCGGACGCGCCCGCGGCGCCGCCGCCGGCCGCGAGGGGCGCCGCCGCCCGGGAAGGGCCCGCGTGAGCGCTCGCCCCGCTCCGCCCGCCGTCATCGAGCTCGAACGGGTCGGCAAGCATTTCGGCGACGTCGTCGCCGTGCGCGATGCGAGCCTCCGGATCCGGCGCGGCGAGCTCTTCTCCCTGCTCGGTCCCTCGGGCTGCGGCAAGACCACGCTCCTGCGCCTGATCGCCGGCTTCGAGGAGCCGAGCAGCGGCGTCCTGCGCCTCGACGGCGAGGACGTGGCCGGCGTCCCGCCCCAGCGCCGCCACGTGAACACGGTCTTCCAGAGCTACGCGCTCTTCCCGCACCTCTCGGTCTCCGACAACGTGGCCTTCGGGCTGCGGGTCCGCTCGGTGCCCCGCGCCGAGCGGGAGCGCCGGGTGCGCGAGATGCTGGAGGTGGTGCGTCTCGGCGACCTCGCGAGCCGCCGGCCGAGCCAGCTCTCGGGCGGCCAGCGCCAGCGGGTCGCGCTCGCCCGCGCGCTCGTGAACGACCCGAGCGCCCTGCTGCTCGACGAGCCGCTCTCGGCGCTCGACCGCGAGCTGCGCCGGCAGATGCAGGCGGAGCTGGCGCGCATCCAGCGCGCGCTCGGAATCGCCTTCGTGCTCGTGACGCACGACCAGGAGGAGGCGCTCGCGCTGTCCGACCGCCTCGCGGTGATGCGCGCGGGACGGCTCGAGCAGGTCGGGACCCCGGAGGAGCTCTACGAGGCGCCGGCCTCCGCCTTCGTCGCCGGCTTCCTCGGCGGGGCCAACCTGATCCGGGTGACGGTCGAGAAGCCGGGGAGCGAGCGCGCGACGATCGTGCTCCCGGGCGCCGGCCGCTGCGAGGCGGCGACGGGCGGCCGCCCCTTCGAAGCGGGCAACGGGGCGCTGCTGATGCTCCGGCCCGAGCGCCTCGAGCTGGCCGCGCACGCGCCCGCGCCGGGCTTGCCGGGCCTGGCCGTCACCTGCACGGGCGTGGTCTTCCAGGGGCCGGTGCGGCGCTGCACGCTGCGCGACCCTGCCGGTGGAGAGCTGGTCGCCCACCTGCCGGCGTCGCAGCCCGCGCCGCCCCTCGCGCCCGGCGCCGCGCTGTGGGTCGGCTGGCGGCCGGAAGCGGCGCGCCTGCTCGCCGACGAGCCGTGAGCCGGTCAAGCAGCGCCCTCGGCGTGCCGATCCTCCCCCCGAGCCCCCCGCGGCCGGGAGATCCGTGCGCCTCGTCGCCTGCAAGAGCTGCCACGCCCAGTACGACGTCAGCGCCGTCGAGGAGCCGGTGCTCGCGTGCCGCTGCGGGCAGGCGGTCCGCAACGAGGCGCTGCCGGGGCAGGACGCGCGCATCCAGCGCTGCGGCGCCTGCGGCGCGATCCTGGCCGACGGCGCCGAGACCTGCGAGTACTGCCAGGCCGCGGTCGTCCGCGACGCGCGCTCGCTCTCGCTGATCTGCCCGGAGTGCTACGCGCGCAACACCGAGACGGCGCGCTTCTGCACCGGCTGCGGCGTCGCCTTCCTGCCCGAGCCGCTGCCCGAGGAGCAGGAGGACCCACCCCACTGCCCCACCTGCGAAGGCCAGGAGCCGATGGCGGTGCGCGGGGTGGGCGGCGTCTGGGTGCGCGAGTGCAGCAAGTGCAACGGCCTCTGGGTGCCCGGCGAGCGCCTCGACGCGCTGATCGCGCGCGCCGTCGACGCCGCCCGCGAGCGCGCCGCGACCGGCGCCGCGCCGGCCGCCCGGCCGCGCCGGGTGGCGGTGCACTTCGCCTACCGCTCGTGCCCGCGCTGCGGCCATCGCATGCAGCGCAAGAACTTCGGCAAGCGCTCGGGCGTGATCGTCGACTGGTGTGGCGCGCACGGCACCTGGCTCGACAAGGACGAGCTCGAGCAGATCGCGAGCTTCATCGCCGGCGGGGGGCTGCGCGAGGCGGGCACCGGCGCCGGCCTCTCGAGCCACGGCACGATGAGCTACGAGCAGGCGCGCGCGCTGGTGGCGGTGGAGAACGAGCTCGAGCGCGAGCGCCAGAAGGCCGAGCAGCGCGGCGTCTGGACCGGGCAGGTCTCGACCGCCGGCGGCAGCGTGGAGCTGCTGCTCGGCGTGCTGGGCAAGCTCTTCAAGTAGCGCGCGGGCGCACCGCGCGCGGGGAAGGAGACGACATGGGACTCTTCGAGAAGCTGCGGGCGGAGCTGATCGACATCGTCGAGTGGGTGGACGACAGCCGCCACACGCTCGTGTGGCGCTTCCCGCGCTACCACAACCAGATCAAGTACGGCGCCCAGCTGATCGTACGCCCCGGCCAGCAGGCCGTGTTCGTGCACCAGGGCAAGGTGGCCGACGTGTTCGGCCCCGGGCAGTTCCGGCTCGAGACGAAGAACCTGCCGGTCCTCTCCACGCTGGCCGGCTGGAAGTACGGCTTCGATTCGCCGTTCAAGGCCGAGGTCTACTTCGTCAGCACCCGCCAGATCGCGGACTGCAAGTGGGGAACCCCCAACCCCGTCCCGATCCGCGACCCCGACTTCGGGCCGATCCGGGTGCGCGCCTTCGGCACCTACACGCTGCGCGCGTCGGACCCGAAGCGGCTCCTCGAGGAGCTGGTGGGCACCGACGCGATCGTGGAAGCCGAGGAGATCGCCGTCCTGCTGCGTTCGATCGTCACCAACGCCTTCGCGGACCTCGTGGCCAACGCCGACCTCTCGGTCGTGGACCTGGCCGCGAACTACCGCGAGCTCTCCGAGAAGCTGCGCACGATGGTGCTCGAGCGGGTCGACGACGAGTACGGGCTCGACATCCCGCAGCTCTGGATCGTGAACGTCTCGGTGCCCGAGGAGGTGGAGAAGGCGCTCGACTCGCGCAGCTCGATGCGCGTGCTCGAGGACCTGGCCGCCTACCAGGCCTACCAGATCGGCGCCTCGATGCCGGCCGCGGCCGCGAACCCGGCCGGCGGCCTGGCGGGTGCGGGCCTGGGCGCCGGCATGGGCATGGCGGTGGCCGGCCGCATGATGCCGGGCCTGGTCCCGGGCGTCCTGCCCCAGGCGCCCCCGCCCCCGCCCCCGCCGCCGGCCTGGCACCTGGTGCAAGCGGGGCAGGCGACGGGGCCCTTCACGATCGAGCAGCTCGCGCGCTTCGCGGAGGCGGGCGCACTGCGCGCCGACACGCTCGTGTGGACGGCGGGCATGGCGGGCTGGTCGGCGGCCTCGCAGGTGCCGCAGCTCCAGCCGCTGCTCGGCGCGCCAGCGGTGCGCTGAGCCCGCGGCGGGACGCCGGGCGCGCGGGGGCGTCCGCGACGGCGGGAGCGATTGACGAAGGCTCGGCATCCGGGGTAACGTGAGGCGATCCGTATTACCAGTGCCGGCGCCTCCCGGCGAGCGAGCCCCCCGTTGAGCGACATCCTGCTCGAGCGAAGCGCGAGCGGCGTGGTCACGATCACGCTGAACCGGCCCCAAAGGAAGAACGCCTTCGGGCGGGGGATGTGGGACGAGCTGCGGCGGCTGCTCCAGGAGGTGGCGCACACCGCGAGCGATCGGGTGCTGGTGATCACCGGCGCGGGCAACTCGTTCTGCGCGGGAGCGGACCTGGGCGGCGTGGCCGCTCCCGGGCAGCCGGCCCACCCGCTCCACGCCATGGTCCCGGTGAACGCCGCCGCGATCGCGCTCCACGAGCTCGGCAAGCCCAGCATCGCCAAGGTGAACGGCGACGCGGTGGGCGCCGGCATGAACCTGGCGCTCGGCTGCGACCTCGTGGTCGCGGGCGAGAGCGCACGCTTCTCCGAGATCTTCGCGCGCCGCGGCCTCTCGCTCGACTTCGGCGGGAGCTGGCTCCTGCCGCGCCTGGTCGGCATGCACAAGGCCAAGGAGCTCGCGTTCTTCGCCGACATCCTCTCCGCGCGCGAGGCGGAGCGCATCGGCCTCGTGAACCGGGTGGTTCCCGACGCCCTGCTCGACGCCTTCGTCGCGGACTGGGCCGAGCGGCTGGCGAGCAGCGCGCCGCTCGCGCTCCAGCTCTCCAAGAAGCTGCTCTCGAATGCCTTCGCGCTCGGGCTCTCGGAGGCGCTCGACGCCGAGGCGGCCGCGCAGAGCGTGAACCTCGTGAGCGAGGACACCCAGGAGGGCGTGCGCGCCTTCCTCGAGAAGCGCCAGCCCACCTTCCGCGGGCGCTGAGCCCTGGAGGAGCAAGACGCCGATGCGCACGAAGCTCGCTGCGGAGCTCGGCCTCGAGTTTCCCATCTTCGCCTTCACCCACTGCCGCGACGTGGTGGCCGCGGTCAGCAACGCCGGGGGCCTCGGCGTGCTCGGCGTGGCCGGGCGCTCGCTCGAGGAGCTCGCGATCGAGCTCGAGTGGATCGAGAAGCAGGTGGGCGACCGGCCCTACGGCGTCGACCTGCTCCTGCCGGTGAAGTTCGTCGGCAGCCAGGAGGGCGGCTTCGACGTCGCGCAGCTCGACGCGCGGATCCCCGAGGCGCACCGCCGCTTCCTCGACGGGCTGCTCGAGAAGCACGGCGTGCCGCCGCTCCCGCCGGGCACGCCGGTGGGAGGCGAGCTCGGCGTCGGCTTCGAGCGGCAGCGCGACGTGCTCGACCTGTGCTTCCGCCACCGGATCCGCCTGATCGCGAGCGCCCTCGGCCCGCCGCCCGCGGACATGATCGAGCAGGCGCGCGCCAAGGGCGTGAAGGTGGCCGCGCTGGCCGGCACCGTGGAGCACGCGATGCGCCACGTCGAGGCCGGCGTCGACCTCGTGGTCGCGCAGGGCTACGAGGCCGGCGGGCACACCGGCGAGATCTCCACCCTGGTGCTGGTGCCCGAGGTCGTCGACGCGGTCGCGCCGGTGCCGGTGCTCGCCGCGGGCGGGATCGCCAACGGGCGCCAGCTGACTGCGGCCCTCGCGCTCGGCGCGCAGGGCGTGTGGACCGGCTCGGTCTGGCTCACCACCGAGGAGGCCGAGACGCACCCGGTGGTGAAGGAGAAGTTCCTGCGCGCCTCCTCGCGCGACACCGTGCGCTCGCGCTCCGTCACCGGCAAGCCCGCGCGCCAGCTCCGCACCGCCTGGACCGAGGCCTGGGACGATCCCGCGAACCCGACGCCGCCGCTGCCCATGCCGCTCCAGCCCCGGCTCGTGCGCGAGGCGCAGCTGCGCATCGCCCGCAGCGCGCACAAGTCGCCCGGCGCCGAGCAGCTCATCAACTACTTCGTGGGCCAGGTCGTCGGATCGATGAAGCACATCCGTCCCGCCCGCCGCGTGATCGAGGAGATGGCGCAGGAGTACGCCGACACGATGGAGCGGCTCGACGCCTGGGCCGAGGGCTCCGGCGAGGACTGAGAGCCTGTGAGGAAATCGGCTCGGTCGCATCGCCTGCGGCGGCAGGCCCTCTGCTGCGTTGCTCCTCCTCGTCCGATCTCGATTGGACTCGTCGTCGCGCCTTGCATCTGGCCTACCGGCGACGGCGCGCTGCTCGGTCGCCGATTCCTTCACAGGCTCCGAGCCCTGCGCGCCGCTTGCCGGAAGCCGGCGGCGGCCGGGGAGCCCGGCGATCGGGCGCAGCTCGCGGAGCGGAGCGGAGGCCCTCAGGCCCCCCGCTCTTCGGGGCTCCCCGCGCGGGTCCGCGGCTCCCGGCCGAGCGGCGCGCTGCCGGGGCCCTCCTCCGCCCCGGCCTCCCGCGCCGCGCGCTCCCGGTGCTCGCCCCAGGCCACGAGCGCGCGCAGCGCCGCGACCGCGCGGTGGGCGCTCGGGTAGCAGACACGGCCGCTCTCGCGCACCGCGAGCGGGCCGGCGTTGCCGTAGGCGCGGTCGCAGTGGACGAGCTCGGTGGCGGAGAGGACGGGCTTGCCGTGCCGCTCGCTCGCGTCGCGCGCGGCCTCGGCGAAGCGCCGCTCCTGGCGCTCGTGGTACTCGGCGATCCGCGCGAGCCCGTGTTCGGGCCAGAAGGGGCCCTGGCGGAACAGGTTCGCCGTGGCGGCCTGGATCCCGAGGCCGAGGTGGATCACGGCGTCCACCTCCGGGTGTGCGCACAGGAGGTCGAGCACCTGCGGCACCGTGTCGCGCGTCTCGCCGCCCGCGAGGTCGATCGGGTTGCTGCGGCTCCAGCGCGCCGGGACCATGCCGTCGATGGCCCGCCGCAGGTCGTCGGGGAGCGCCACGAGCTCGAGCCCGGCCGCGGCGCAGGCATCGGCCGTGAGCACGCCCCAGCCGCCGACGGTCGTGAACACGACCGTGCGCCGGCCGCGCGGGACCGGCTGCGTCGCGAGCGTCGCCGCCCACTCGAAGCCCTCCTCGACGGTCGGCGCGCGCAGGACCCCGAGCTGGCGGCACAGGCCGTCGAAGACGCGGTCGTCGCTCGCGAGCGAGCCGGTGTGCGAGAGCGCGGCCCGCTGGCCCTCGGCGGCGGCGCCGCCCTTCAGCACCACCAGCGGCTTGCGCGCGCCGAGCCGGCGCACGGCGTCGGCGAGGCGGCGCCCGTCGCCGACGCCCTCGAGGTAGGCCAGCACCACCTTCGTCTCGGGGTCCGCCGCGAAGTACTCGAGGTAGTCGGCGAGCCCGGTCTGGGCCGAGTTGCCGGCCGAGATCGCCTTCGCGACGCCGACCCCGGTCTGCACCGCGTAGTCGAGGAAGGCGGAGAGCAGGTTGCCGCTCTGGCTCACCACCGAGATCCCGCCGGGCGGCGGATAGGGCGCCACGATCTGCGCGCACATCGAGACCGGCGTCGAGACGACGCCCTGCCCGTTCGGGCCGGCCAGCACGATTCCGAGCTCGTCGGCGGTCGCGACCAGCTCGTCCTCGAGCGCGCGTCCCTCCGCGCCCGTCTCGCGGTAGCCGCCGCTCGCCACGAAGGCCGCCCGCACGCCCACCTTCGCGCACGCGCGCAGGAGCGCCACGTTGGCCGCCGCGGGGGTGCACACGAAGACGAGGTCGGCGCGCCCGGCCGGCACCTCGGCGACGTCGCGCAGCGAGGGCTCGCCCAGGATCTCCGCGCCTTCGCGGTTCACCGGGAAGAGCTCGCCGCGGTAGCCGAAGGCGCGCAGGTTGTGGAGCGTCACGAAGCCGAACTTGCCCGGATGCGTCGAGGCGCCCGCCACGACGATCCCGCGCGGGTGGAAGAGCGGGCGGAAGCGCTCCAGGAGATCGGCGTCGGAGAGCGGCTCGGGGGCGCCGCGCCGCCGGTCCTCGAGGCCAGCGGCCCGGCGCGCTGGCCGAGCTTCGGAAGCCGGGGCGGCGTGGAGCTCGACGAGCGCGTCGACGGCGATGGGCTTGCCGTCCGCGCGCACGATCAGGGGGTTCACGTCCACCGACGCGACGTCCGGCCGTTCGGCGGCGAGCCGCCCGAGGCCCACCAGCACCTCGGCGAGCGCGTCGAGATCGGCGGCCGGCTCGCCGCGGAAAGGCTTCGTCAGGAGGTGGCTCGCGCGCAGGCCGCAGGCCATGCGCCGCGCCTCGGCGTGGGTGAGCGGCGCCAGCGCGAACACCACGTCGCGCAGCGCCTCGGTCAGGATCCCGCCGAGGCCGAGCACCACGCAGGGCCCGAACTGCGGGTCGCGCACCAGCCCCGCGATCAGCTCGCGCCGCCCGCGCACCATCTCGGCGACCAGCAGCGCCACCTCGCCGTCCCCGGCGCGCCGCTTCGCCCACAGCTCGCCGGCGGCGCGCTCGACGGCGCCGGCGGACACGAGGTCGAGGCGCACGAGGTCGCGCTCGGTCTTGTGCGCGATCCCGTCGCCGCACAGCTTCACGACGACCGGGAGGCCGAGCGCCTGGGCGGCCGGCACCGCCGCAGCGGGATCGGGGACCAGGCGCTCGCGGGCGAAGGGGAGGCCGAAGGCCGCGAGCAGCTCCTTCGAATCGTGCTCGGAGAGCGTGCGGCGAGCGAGGTCGCGGGCGTCGGCCATGGCGGGCGCAGAAGCTAACGGCCGCGCCGGACGGGCGCCGCACCGGTCGCCTCCCGCGCGTGGATCGCTCCCAGGCCATCCCACGCAAGACCACGCAGGCTCGTCGCGGCGGCCGCCTCTACGGCGCTCGGCGCCGCCTGCGTGCGGCGGCGCCCGCGCCGAGCGCGAGGAGCGCGGCGAGCGCGGCACTCGTGCTCCCCGGCTCGGGCACCGAGACCGCGACGCGGAAGCCGAGCTCGTCGTCCGCGCTGTCGGGCGCCTCGGCGAGGGTTCCTGCCGAGGCGGCCAGGTTCGTCACGGGGAAGCCCCAGCTCCCGCCGCGCGCGCGCCGGAAGCCACCCCCATCCACGATCGTCTCGGTCCACTCGACCGCGTTGCCCCCCTGGTCGAAGGTCCCGTACGGGCTGCTCGCGCTCGCGTAGGCGCCGGCGTCGGTCAGGTAGTCGAACGAATCCACGAACTGTGTCGAGCCGGTGACGGCATAGCCGCCCGTGAGGTCGAAGAAGTTCGCCGAGCCCGCACCACCCGGCGGCGGGTCGGAGGACGGCGCCGCGTCGGAGCCCGTCGGGAAGTCGAAGTAGACCCCGCCCGGGCTGTGGTAGGCCGCCTTGTACCACTCGTTCTCGTTCGGCACGACGACGCCGGTCCCGGGCTTGCGCGTGATCGAGTTGGCCGCGAGGCCCCCGGGCGTGATCGCGTACGAGCCGTCCTCGGTCGTGGCGGGGCCCTGCGCGCCGGACGGCTGGCCGTTGTCGAGCCAGTTGGCGAAGCGCATGGCGTCGGGGAAGGAGACGAAGACGACCGGCTTGTTGCCGGCCCCCGGGCGGATCGCGTAGCTGTAGCTGCCGTCGCTCCCGCTGCGCGTGATGCCGCCGCGGCCGCTGCTGCCCATCGCCGGGTCGTAGAGCCCGTTCGGGTCGGAGGCCGCCACCGCGTTCAGGAACTCGGCGTACTGGGCGTTCGTCACCTCGGTCCGGGAGATCACGAACGTGTAGGGGACCGAGCCGCAGTCCGCCGCGCCGTCGCAGTTCACGGCGGCGTCGGGCGCGTTGCCTGGGTTGCCTACTGCGACCCAGTCGATCGTGACCGCCGGCGCGGGAGCAGCGAACCCCAGGAGCGCAAGGGGGAGCCAGGACGTTCGCAGCGACATCAGGATGCTCCTTGCGGGTCCGTGCCGGGATCGAGGACCGCGATGCCGGGGATGGGATGGAAGGCGCGGACGGCGTGCTCGCGCATCGGGGCCCGATGGGGGCGTCGTGCAGGCGATCACGCCCTCTCGACCCGCTCCGACAGCGGTCCGCCCCTGGCGCGCGGCCTCCCGCGTCCGCCGCGTGGCCAGCCGCGCTTCGATCGGGAGGGTCGCCTTCACGCCGGCGCAGGATACCGCCCGGCCGCCGCTGCGGCGACGCGATCCGCCGCACCGGGAGGTGGATCGCCGGCCCTCCTCGCCGACGATACCCTGGGCCGGCGCCGCCCGGGGAGGAGAGCGCGATGAGCGTGCTGGGACGCGTGGGGGTCTGGACCTGGGTCGACATGCTGCCGGCCCCGCAGGCCGCCGCCTTCGCGCGCGACCTCGAGACCTGGGGCTACACGGCCCTGTGGCTGCCCGAGGCGGTCGGGCGCGACCCCTTCGTCACGATCACCTGGATGGCGGCGCACGCGAAGCAGCTCGTCTTCGCGACCGGGATCGCCAACCTCTACGCGCGCGACGCGATGACGATGAAGGCGCTGGCCCAGACCACCGGCGAGCTGAGCGGCGGCCGCTTCGTGCTCGGCATCGGGGTGAGCCACGCGCACCTGGTGACGAAGGTGCGCGGCCACGCGTACGGCAAGCCGGTCACCACGATGCGCGGCTACCTCGACGCGATGGACCAGGCGCTCTACCGCGCCGTCCCCCCGCCGGCACCGGTGCCGATCCTGCTGGCGGCGCTGCGCCCGAAGATGCTGGCGCTCGCGGCCGAGCGGGCCCAGGGCGCACATCCCTACTTCGTGACGCCCGAGCACACCGCCCGCGCGCGCGCGATCCTCGGCAAGGACAGGATCCTCGCCCCCGAGCAGAAGGTGCTCCTGTGCACGGACCCGGCGAAGGCGCGCGCCGTGGCGCGCGCCAACATGGCGATCTACGCGGGTCTGCCCAACTACCAGAACAACCTGAAGTGGCTGGGCTTCGGCGACGCCGACTTCGCCGGGGGCGGCAGCGACCGGCTGGTCGACGCGATCGTGGCCTGGGGCGACGAGGACGCGCTCCGCCGGCGCGTGCAGGAGCACTTCGAGGCCGGCGCGGACCACGTGTGCATCCAGCCCCTGCACCCCGACGGGAAGCCGGAGCCGCACCGCGCGGTGCTGGAGCTGCTCGCGCCGGCGAAGGGAGGCTGGTGACCTCCCCCGCGCGCCGCCGCAAGTTCTGGGGCTGGGGCTACGAGGACGGCGGCCCCACGCCCGACCAGGAGCGCGGCATCGCGCGCTCGCTCGCCGAGCGCTTCGGCGCGGGCGAGCTGCTCGCGCCGCCGCGCGTCGAGGAGATCGCGCTGCGTGCGCCGCGCGTGAGGGCGCCGGGGCCGCTCGCCGCGCTCGTCTCCGACGCGCCCTACGACCGGCTCGCCCACACCTACGGCAAGAGCTACCGGGACATCGTGCGCGCGCTGCGCCGCGACTTCGCGCCGGCGCCCGACCTGGTCGCCTTCCCGCGCGACGAGAGCGACGTCGCGGCGCTGCTCGACTGGGCGAGTGGAGCGCGGGTTGCCGTGATCCCCTACGGCGGCGGCTCCTCGGTGGTGGGCGGCGTCGAGCCCGCCGTCGGGCCCGGGTACACGGCGACGCTCTCGCTCGACCTCGGGCGCCTCGACCGCGTCCTCGAGATCGACCGCGTCTCGCGTGCGGCCCGGATCCAGGGCGGCGTGCTCGGCCCCGCGCTCGAGGACCAGCTCCGGCCCCACGGGCTGACCCTCCGCCACTACCCCCAGTCCTTCGAGTTCTCGTCGCTCGGGGGCTGGATCGCGACCCGCTCGGGCGGCCACTACGCGACCCTCTACACCCACGTCGACGAGTTCGTGGAGTCGCTGCGCGTGGTGACGCCGGACGGCGTCGTGGCGAGCCGGCGGCTGCCGGGCTCGGGGGCGGGGCCCGACCCGAACCGGCTCTTCATCGGCTCGGAAGGGGCGCTCGGCGTCGTCACCGAGGCCTGGATGCGGCTCCAGGACCGCCCGCGCTTCCGCGCCTCGGCGGCGGCGCGCTTCCCGGGCGAGGACGGCTTCGCGCGCGGCGCCGGCGCGGTGCGCGCGCTCGCGCAGGCGGGCCTCCATCCCGCGAACTGCCGGCTCCTCGACCCGCGCGAGGCGGCGACCTCGGGCGCCGGCGACGGCACGGTCGCGGTCCTGCTCGTCGCCTTCGAGTCGGCCGACCACCCGCTCGAGGCCTGGATGGCGCGCGCGGTGGAGCTCGTGCGCGACGCCGGTGGCGTCCTGCCCGAAGGCGAGCCGCGCTTCGCCGCAAGCGGGGCCGCGGGCGCGCGCGAGGGTGCCGCCGGCGCCTGGCGCAGCGCCTTCCTGAACGCGCCCTACCTGCGCGACCTGCTGGCGCGCGCCTCGGTCGTCTCGGAGACCTTCGAGACCGCGATCCCGTGGGACCGCTTCGCGGCCTTCGACGCGGGGGTGCGCGAGGCTGTCGGGCGCGCGCTCGACGAGGTCTGCGGCGGCGGCACGATCGCCTGCCGCTTCACGCACGCCTACCCGGACGGCCCGGCGCCCTACTACACCGTGCTGGCACCGGGCCGGCGCGGCAGCGAGCTCGAGCAGTGGGACGCGATCAAGACCGCGGCCGGTGACGCCATCTCCCGGCAGGGCGGCACGATCACCCATCACCACGCGGTGGGCCGCGATCACCGGCCCTGGTACGACCGCGAGCGTCCCGACGGCTTCGCCCGCGCGCTCGCGGCCGCCAAGCGGGCGCTCGACCCGGCGGGCGTGCTGAATCCCGGGGTCCTGCTGCCTCCGCAGCCAGCTTCGCCCCGCTAGAGTCTCCCGCCATGGCACGCATCAACGAGCACTACCGCAAGCTCGCTGCCGGCTACCTGTTCCCCGAGATCGGCCGGCGCGTGAAGGCCTTCACCGACGCGCACCCCGAGGCGGGCATCATCCGGCTCGGGATCGGCGACGTGACGCTGCCCCTGGTGCCGGCCGTCGTCGAGGCCGCGCGGCGGGCGATCGAGGAGATGGGCACGGCCGCCGGCGTGCACGGCTACGCGCCCGACCAGGGCTACGACTTCCTGCTCGACGCGATCCGCGAGGGCGACTACGCGCCGCGCGGGGTGACCCTCGCGCGCGACGAGCTCTTCGTCTCCGACGGCTCCAAGCAGGACAGCGCGAACCTCCAGGAGCTCTTCGGCCAGGACTGCCGCCTGCTCGTGACCGATCCGGTGTACCCCGTCTACGTCGACAGCAACGTGATGGCCGGCCGTACCGGCCCGGCCGACGAGCGCGGCTACTACGGCGGCATCCGCTACCTGGCGGCGACCGAGGCCAACGGCTTCGTGCCGGACCCGCCGGCCGAGCCGGCCGACGTCGCCTACCTGTGCTCGCCCAACAACCCGACCGGCGCGGTGGCGGGCCGCGAGCAGCTCGCGCGCTGGGTGGCCTGGGCGCGCGCCCACGACGCGGTGCTGGTCTTCGACGCCGCCTACGACGCCTACATCCAGGACCCGCGGCTGCCGCGCTCGATCTACGAGATCGAGGGCGCGCGCGCCTGCGCGATCGAGATGCGCAGCTACAGCAAGCGCGCGGGCTTCACCGGGCTGCGCTGCGCCTACACCGTCGTGCCGCACGAGTGCACCGGCACGACGGCGGAGGGCACGCGCGTCCCGCTGCGCGAGCTGTGGGCACGGCGCCAGAGCACGAAGTTCAACGGGGTGCCCTATCCCGTGCAGCGCGCCGCCGAAGCGGTGCACGCACCCGAGGGCCGCAAGCAGACCGCCGAGCAGGTGGCCTACTACATGGAGAACGCGCGCCGGCTGCGCGAGGGGCTCGGGGGAGCCGGCTTCCGCGTCTTCGGCGGCGAGCACGCGCCCTACGTCTGGATGCGCGTGCCGGCCGGGAGGACCTCGTGGGGGTTCTTCGACGAGCTGCTCGCCCGCGCCCACGTGGTGGGCACGCCCGGCGCCGGCTTCGGCCCCTCCGGCGAGGGCTACCTGCGCCTCTCCGCCTTCAACGACCGCGCCCGCGTCGACGAAGCCATCGCCCGCATCCGCCGCGCGTTCGGGGACAGTCCCGGCGATTCGGCGATTCCCGGCGAGGTGTGATGACCACGGTGGAGAATCGCCGAATCGCCGGGACTGTCCCCGAACGCGCGCTGCCGGCGTCGTGGTACGAGGACACGGGGCGGCTCACGGCGCGTACCTGGCGCTTCGGCTTCTCGCTGCTGGTGGCCGGCTACGTCGCGTTCGCGCTCGGCGAGTGGCGCTCGCACCCCGCGGCGCAGCCGTGGCTCGCCGCGACGCTGGTGCTGATGCTCGGCGCCTTCGCCGGCGGCTGGCTCGCGATGGGCCGGCACCCGCGCCATCCGGCCAGCGCCTGGATCGCGCTCGCGACGCTGATGGCGTGGTGCGTGGCGAGCGCGCTCCACGACTGGCAGGCGCGGCCGGGCACGCTCCCGATCGCGACCTTCCTGCTGGTCGTGCTCGGCGCCGCGATCCTGATTCCCTGGGGTGCCGGCTTCCAGACCGCGCTCGGCCTCGCGGCGCTCGCCGCCTACGCGCTGGTGCTCGCGGCCGGCGGCCGCTACCCGGCGGCCTGGGACCAGGGCCTGCTCTCGCTCGGCGGCGGCGTCCTCGGCTCGAGCCTCGGCGCGGGCTGGATCGACCGCTACCGCCGCCGCATCGCCTTGCAGGAGGCGGCGCTTCGCGAACAGGCCGACGCGCTCGACCGCGCCAACCGCCTGATCAGCCGCTACGTGCCCGCCCAGGTGGCGAGCCGCATCCTGGCCGGCGACGACACCGTCGAGCGTCTCGACCGCCGCAAGCTCACCGTCTGTTTCTCCGACGTGGTCGACTTCTCCGCGCTCGCCGACCGCGTCGAGGCCGAGGAGTTCGCCCGTGTCCTGAACGAGTACCTCTCCGAGATGGCCGCGATCGCGGACGACCACGGCGGCACGGTCGACAAGTTCGTGGGCGACGCGATCGTGGTGCTGTTCGGCGCGCCCACCCGGCTCGGGGATCGCGAGCAGGCGCTCGCCGCCGTGCGCATGGCGCTCGCGATGCAGGAGCGCATGGGCGCGCTCCGGGCGCGCTGGCTACGCGAGGGGATCGAGGAGCCGTTCCAGATCCGGATCGGCGTCAACACGGGCGTGGCGAGCGTCGGGAACTTCGGCTCGCAGGGACGCATGGACTACACCGCGATCGGCCGGCAGGTGAACCTCGCCGCGCGCCTGCAGGCAGCCTGCGAGCCCGGAAAGGTGCTGATCAGCCACTCGACCTGGGCGCTCGTCGAGTCCGAGATCCCCTGCCTCGCGCGCGGCGCGATCCAGGTGAAGGGCGTGCACCATCCCGTGCGGGTGTACGAGGTGGGCGGCGGGAAGCCGGACTAGCCCCGCCGCGGCCCGCCCTCCTCTCGAGGTACGCGCGCAGCGCGACGGCCTGGTTGTGCTCCGTGTCCTTCGCGCTGTAGACCAGCGTGAGGCGGCGCTTGCGGGCGCGCGCCAGCAGTGCGTCCACCAGCTCCGGCTTGCCGTCGAGCTCGGCGAAGTAGCGCTCCTCGAAGCGCTCCCAGCGGGCCGGGTCGTGGCCGAACCACTGGCGCAGGCGGTTCGAGGGCGCGATCTCGCGCTGCCACTCGTCGAGCGCGAGCGCAGCCTTGGTGACCCCGCGCGGCCAGATGCGGTCCACCAGCACGCGCTGGCCGTCACCGCGCCCGGGCGGGTCGTAGGCGCGTCGGATCCGGACGTCCATGGCTCTCCTCCTAGGGCGACGAGGGGGCCAGCGCCGCGCCGCACTGCCGGCAGGTCGTGGGCCCCTGCTCCGACCAGCCGGGCCGGGCGGGGGTCCAGCGCCCGCACGCGGCGCACTTGCGCACGCGGTCGTGATCGGTGGCCAGCGCGAGCTCGCTGAACGATCCCTCGGTGCACCAGCGGCGGAAGCCCGGCATCAGGATGTCGCGATGGAACTCGTTCTCCACCCAGCGGCCGACGGCTTCGGCGTCGCTCCAGAAGGTCGTGAACAGGTAGCGCCGCTCGGCCGGCCGCTCCCAGACGCCGGCCTGGAGGCAGCCCGGCACCGCGCGCACCTCCGCGAGCGTACGCCCGAGGTGCCGTCGCATCTCGACGTCGCCCGCCTCGGAGCAGCGGAACTCGGCGAGCACGAGCAGCGTGGCCATCGCTCAGGAAGCCTCCAGCAGCCGCGCGAGCGGCGCGCGCCGCCGCGCGACCAGGTCCTCCAGCGTGTAGCCGTCGAGCACGCCCAGGAACGCGGCGAGCGCCTCGTCCAGCACCGGCTGCAGTCCGCACGCGGACATGATCGGGCAGTCGCCGCCCGGTTCGAAGCACTCGACGAGGGCCAGGCTGCCTTCGGTCACGCGCACCACCTCGCCGACCCCGATCTCCTCGGGCCGCCGCGCCAGCCGCAGCCCTCCGCCCCGGCCCCGGACGGTCTCGACGTAGCCACTCCGCCCGAGCTGGTGGACGACCTTGGTGAGATGCGCCTTCGAGATCCGATAGCTCCGCGCGATCTCCGCGATCGTCACCAGGCGCCCCGGTGCCAGCGCGAGGTAGATCAGGACGCGGAACGAATAGTCGCTGTAGCGGGTCATCTGCACGCGCGGACTTCCTGACTTGCCGGACCGCCTCGAAGATATATCATCGCCACATCTTTTCGAGCGAGGATCGCGTCGTGACCCGAGCCGCGGAGAGGGGGGCTGCGCGTAGGCCCGCCGGGAATCCCCCGTGAGCCGGCCCATCGAGCTCGACGCCGGCGTGCTGGCGTTCTTTCCGCTGCCGCAGCTCGCCACCGAGCTGCGCGAGCGCGAGGAGTACCAGCGCTCGGGCGTCTCGGCCGTGACGCTCGCCCGCGACGGACACGCCACGCTGGTGCTGGCCGCCCTGCGCAAGGGGGCTGCGATGCGCGACCATCGGGCGCCGTCGGCGGCGAGCGTGGTCGTGCTCTCGGGGCGCGTCGTCTTCGCGGCGAGCCGTGAGCCCGCCCGCACCGAGATCGGGCCCGGCGCGCTGGCCGCGTTCTCGCCCGACGTGGTCCACTCCCTCGAGGCGCTCGAGGACGCCACGTTCCTGATCACGATCGGCGGCCGCGAGCGCCCCCACCCCCACGGCTCCTGACCCGCGCCCGAACCGGAGAGAGACGATCATGACCGAAGCCGACGCTGCCGCCCCCGAGACCGTGACGGACCTGTTCGGCCGCGATCATCGCCGCCTGGACGCCCTGCTCGCCGACGCGAAGCGCGCGCTGGCGGCCGGCGAGCCCGCGCGCGCCACGCCGCTCTTCACCGCCTTCCGTGAGGGTCTCGAACGGCACATCGTGGCCGAGGAGGAGATCCTCTTCCCGGCCTTCGAGGAGCTGACCGGCGTCACCGCGGGCCCGACCCGGGTGATGTGCGCCGAGCACGTCGACATCCGCAAGCTCCTCGGGGAGATCGCCTCCCGCCTCGAGCAGGGCAGCGAGGGGGGCTACACGACGCCGCTGGCCTCCCTCACCGCCCTCCTCTACGCCCACAACGGCAAGGAGGAGAGGATCCTCTACCCGGCGACCGACCGGGCCGCGAGCAGCGCCGGCACCCTCGAGGCCCTGGTCGCGAAGATCGTGCTCTGAGCGCACCGCCCGCGCGGGGTACCCTCCGCGCATGACGACGTCGCCCTCACCGACCAACCCCTACGAGAATCCGGCGCTGGCGCGCTGGATCGACAGCTACGAGGGTCTGCCGGACTGGACCGATCCGGCCGAGACCCCGGCCGAGCGGGTGGCACGCTCGAGCGCGGGACGGCGCGCCAACGAGCTCTTCGCGCTGGCCGGCGCGACCCTGCCCGGGCTGGCGCTGACCGCGCTGATCGCGGCCGCGGCGTTCGCGGGCGCACGCGGCGTCGGCACCTCGTTGCTCGGCTTCGAGCGCAGCCCGGTGAGCCCGATCCTGGTCGCGATCCTGCTCGGCCTCGGGATCCGCAACACGATCGGCCTGCCGGGCGTCTACGAAGCCGGCGTGCGGCTCGGGCTCAAGCGCGTGCTGCGCGTCGGCGTCGCGCTGCTCGGCGTCCAGCTCAGCCTCGGTGCCGCGGGCGCGATCGGGCTCGTCGCGCTGCCGGTGGTCGCGGCCTGCATCGCCGCCGCCCTGGCGTTCGCCGCGTTCGTCGGCCGGCGTCTCGCGCTGCCGCCCCGGCTCGCGACGCTGATCGCGGTCGGCACCGCGATCTGCGGCAACACCGCGATCGTCGCGACCGCGCCGGTGATCGGCGCCGACGACGACGAGACCAGCTACGCGGTCGGCTGCATCACCGTCTTCGGCCTGCTGGCGCTGCTCGCCTACCCGTTCCTCTCGCACGCGCTCTTCGGGGGCGATGCCGCCCGTGCGGGCCTCTTCCTCGGCACCGCGATCCACGACACCGCGCAGGTGGCCGGCGCCGGCCTGCTCTACCTCCAGCAGTACGGCGAGCGGGCGGCGCTCGACACGGCCACCGTCACCAAGCTGGTCCGCAACCTGTGCATGCTCGTGGTGATCCCGGGCGTCGCCCTGCTCCACCAGCGCAGCGCCGCGCACGGGCCGGGCCGGCGGCTCGACTGGCACCAGGCGCTGCCCGGCTTCGTGTTCGTCTTCGTCGGGCTGACCGCGCTGCGCACGCTCGGCGACCTCGGCGAACGCCCGTTCGGCCTGCTCGCTCCCGAGACCTGGCACGCGGGCCTCGACGCCGCCGCCTGGCTGTCGAGCGCGTGCCTGACGGTCGCGATGGCGTCGGTCGGGCTCGGTACCCACCTGGCACGCCTGCGCAGCCTCGGCCTGCGCCCGCTCGCGGCGGGGCTCTGGATCGCGCTCGCGGTCGGTGCGGTCTCGTTCGCGGTGATCCGGCTGCTCGAGCCGCTGGTGGGGAGCTGGCTCTAGCGCGCGGCGCACGCCGTCCTGGCGAGGTCCGGCGCGGGCACGAGACCGTCCGCTAGAGCGGAACGCTGAAGCGCCCGTGCTTCGCGCCCGCCAGCAGGCGCACGAACTCGGCGCCTGCCATGCGCACCACGTCCTCGTGGTCGCCGGCCTCGAAGCAGACCTCGCGCAGCTCGGCGAGCGCGTCGTCGTACACGGTCGGGATCCGGTAGGGTGACCCGAGCGCCGGCAGCGCGCCCTGCTCGCAGTCGTGGAACAGCGGGGCCATCTCCCGCTCGCCTGCGAGCGTGAGCTCGCGGTGGAGCTGCTCCGACAGGCTGCGCAGGTCCACCCGGCACGAGGCGGGCACCAGCGCCATCACGTAGCCCTGCTCGTCCTCGAGCAGCACCGGCTTCGCGAGCGTCTCGAGCGGCAGCGCGGCCGCGCGCGCCGTCTCCGCGCTGCTCGCCGAGTGGGGATGCGGGATCAGCTCGTAGCGGACGCCTTGCGCATCGAGGTACCAGCGCAGGCGGGGGGCGATCGACATGCGGAGTCCTCCGGGCCCTCGGGTTTCGCGTAGCGGGCGGAGCGGAGGGGGCGCGCGGGACGCGGCAGCGGGGGCGCTGGCTTCGCCGGGCGGCAAGGGCCGGACGCGCCGGCGGATGGAGGGAGTCTGCCGCGCGTGGCTGCGATCAGCCAGCGGCCGCCGGGTCGCGAGGTGCGCGCCGGGGAAGCGTGGCCGGGGTGGGCTCACGGGCGCGCTCGGGCAGGAGCCCCGTCGTGCCGGCCCGCTCCGGGCGCTCCGGCCCGCCTCATCCGCGCGGCGCCCGCCACCGGGACGCCAGGGCGACGAGCGCGGGAACCGCCACGAGCACCCACGACCAGCTCAACGCGCTCCTCGCGAGCTGGATGAAGGGATTCCGGAGGAAGAACTCCGCGGCCACGGCATCATTGGCGTGGCGCGCCACCGCCAGCCCACCCACTGCGTAGGCGCCAGCGACCGCGAGCCCGCCCAGCGCCGCGTGCAGCCCGAACGCTGCCCCGGCGACGGACCAGACGCCCGCCGCGCCGCCCCCGAGCGCAAGCCCACCGAGCGCGAGACCCCCGATGCCGACGAGGCCCAGCGACAGGCCGCCGATTGCAACGCCTCCGACCGCAACGCCGCCGGCCGCGAACAAGGCGCCGAACGCGACGTCGCCGACCGCCACCCACGCACGGGCGACCCCGCGCCGATAGGAGCCCTCGACCAGCGAGCCCCCCTGGTACTCAAAGAGCGGGAGACCGAGCACGCGAACGCTCGAGGTGTACGCCAACGCCGACCTCCCTTCCCGTGCGCCCGAGGGATCGACGCCAAGCCGTGGCCGCGCCCGAACCTACCACGACGCGTGGCGGCCCCGGCCGCACCCCGCCGCGGGAGGGGAACCCCGGGTCGGGCCGGCTCCATGGTAGAATCGGCCGCTCTCCCGAGCCCGGAGCCTGCCGTTGCCCCCCTCCCGCCGCCCTGCCCCGGTCTCCCGCGTCCGCCTCCTCGCACTCGCGCTCGCGGTGCCGCTGCTGGGCGCCGGGAGCTGCGGTCCCCCGATCCATCTCCTCCTGCCGGCCCCTTCCGGCGTCATGCCGGTCGAGGTCGCCCTGTGGTCGTACCTGGACCCCGCCGACGTCCGGCTGGCGCTCGACGGCGCCGACGTGACCGGCTCCTTCACGGCCGGCGGCCCCGGCCTCGTCGGGTCGATCCCGGTCCCGGCGCCCGGCTCGCACCGGCTCTCGGTCCGCTGGCCACTGCCGTTCCCGATGATCGGCAGCCTCACCACCAGTCTGGTGTTCGACGCCCCGACCGCCGCGCCGGAGGTGCTCGCGATCGAGCCTGGCCCCGGCGCGGTGCCGAGCGGCGCGTGGCTCCGCTTCCGGCTTGCCGCAGCCGCCGAGCCCTCGGCCCTCACCGGCTTCGGCTTCGCGCTCGAGTGCGACGGCCAGCGCGTCGCGCGCAGCGCCCACGCGCTCGCCGACGGCTCGCTGATCCTGAATCCCACCCCGTCGCTGCCGCCGGGCAGCACGTGCCGCGCGACCTGGCGCGCCCAGGGCGGCGGCGTCGCCGAGGCCCTCTTCCCGGTCGCCCCGGCGGCTTCCGGGACCGCGGCGAGCGTGCTCTACGACCGGGCGGATCCACTCGCGCTCGCGCCCTTCCCCGACGACTTCTGGGTCGAGCCCGACGCCTCGCAGCCGAGCGGGAGGCGCGTCGCCCTTCCGATCCCGCCCTTCACGGACCCGGGGCAGCTCGCCGCCTTCACCGCGCTCGCGGGACTGGTCGGCCAGGCCGACGGCTGGAGCCGCCAGACCCCGATCGTGATCGGGCTCTCGCACCCGCTCGACGCCTCCTTCGTGCCCGCCGACCTGCCCGCCTCGCAGGATCCCTTCGCCCCGATCGCGCTCGTCGACGTGGACCCGGCGAGCCCCGACTACGGAGGGCGTGTCCCGTACCGGCTGCTCGTCCGCAGCGATCCGCGCCCGGGCGGCGGCCTCGACAACGCCGCGATCCTGTTCCCGGCCGTCGATCTGCGGGCGCAGGGCCGCTACGCGCTGGTGTTCACGCGCCGCGCCTTCGCGGCCGGCGAGCCGGGGCGCTCCTTCGAGCCGTCGGCGCTCTTCGCCGGCGTGCTGGCGGGCCCGCACGACGGCGAGCCCCTGGCGGTGACCCGCGTGCGGGCGGTGGTGAGCGACGCGCTCGACGTCGTGGCCGGGCTCGCCGACGTGCCGATCCCCGGCGAGGACGTCGCGCTCGCGCTCTCGATCTCGGTCCGCACCCATCCTTCCGTGTCGGATCTCGCCCACGTGAAGGAGCAGGCGCTGGCCGGGCCGCCCTCCCCGATCGTGATCCCGGACGTCGCGACGGATCCCTGTCCGACGCCGGGCAGCTTCTGCATCCGGCTGATCCCGGACCGCGCGCTCGAGGTGCGCGGCCGGGTGCGCCTGCCGGCCTATCGCGACGGGTCGGTGCAGTTCGTGCACGACCCGGCGACCGGCGAGCCGATCGCGAGCGGCTTCGCGGAGGCTCCCTTCGTGATGACGCTCCCCTTCGCGGCGCTCGACGGCCCCGTGGTTCCCGTGATGTATCAGCACGGCAACCCCGGCTCGCCGACCGAGCTGCTCGGCGCGAACAACGAGCAGCTCGACGATGCCGGCTTCGCCCTGCTCGGCTTCCAGGACACGCTCAACCGCGAGCTCAGCCCGTCGGGCACCAGCGACGAGCGGATCACGGCCCAGGTGCTCGCGATCTTCGCGAACCTGCTGATCACCCGGAAGATGCCCCAGTACTGGCTCCAGACCGGCGCCGACCAGATCCACTTCCTGCGTGCGATCCAGGGCCTCGGCGCGCTCGACCTGATCCACCGCGGCCCGGGCGGAGCTCCGGCGCTCGGGCCCGACGGCCAGCCCGAGATCGATCCCTCGACGATCCTCTACAAGGGCATCAGCGAGGGCGCGAACAACGCGCAGCGCTTCCTGCCCTTCGCGCCCGAGATCCTGGCCGCCGAGGCCACCGTCGGCGGCGCGCGGCTCGGCGAGACCCTGATCCACCAGTCCGCCGACCAGATCCTGGCCCAGATCACGGTCTTCCTGCCGCAGCTCGCCCCGCTCGACCTCTGGGTGGGGCTGTCGCTCTTCCAGGCCGGCTTCGACCCCCAGGACGGACACACCTATCTGCGTCATCTGTACCGCGAGCCGCTGCTGCCCTTCGCGGGCTCCGCCGACGTGACGCCGCCGAGCACGATCTGGACCGAGGGGATCGGCGACACGCTGGTGCCCAACAACGCCTCGCGCGCGATGGCGCGCGAGCTCGGGATCCCGCACGTGGGGCCGGTGCAGGCCACGGTGCCGGGGCTCGAGCAGGTGGCGGCGCCGCTCGCCGGCAACGTCGCGCCGGGGATCACCGCGGGGTACTTCCAGATCGACCCCGCGATCACGCCCGGCCCGAGCTGCCAGGACCGGGTCCCGCTCGAAGGGCACTACTGCCCGCAGTCGAGCGCCGAGGCGCGCGCACAGCGGCTCCACTTCCTGCTGACCGCGCTCGCCGGCACGGCCGAGATCGTCGATCCCTTCCCGAGCGCGGAGTGAGCACGGGCGCGGGGCGCCCGACGCGAACGCGGCGCCCGGCGGGCTCGCCGGACGCCGCGCGCGTCGCACCGGAGGAGTTCGGCTCTAGAGCGCCTCGACTCCCATCACGGCCTTCACCTCGAGAAAGTCCTCGAAGCCGAAGACGCCCCACTCGCGGCCGTTGCCGGACTGCTTGTAGCCGCCGAAGGGCGCCTGGAAGTCGGCGCCCGCGCCGTTCAGGTGCACGTTGCCCGTGCGCAGGCGCGCGGCGACGCGGCGCGCGCGGGCCGGGTCGCCGGAGGTGACGTAGCCCGACAGGCCGTAGGGCGTGTCGTTGGCGATGCGGATCGCCTCCTCCTCGTCGCCATAGGGCAGGATCGAGAGCACCGGGCCGAAGATCTCTTCGCGGGCGATCGTCATGTCGTTGCGCACGTCGGCGAAGACCGTGGGCTTCACGAAGTAGCCGCGGGCGAGGCCCTCGGGCCGGCCCGTGCCGCCGGCAACCAGCGTCGCGCCCTCGTCGATCCCCTTCTGGATCAGGCCCTGGATCTTGTTCCACTGCGCCTCGCTGACGACCGGGCCGAGCGTGATGCCGTCGGCCTGCGGATCGCCGACCTTCACGCCCGCGGCGACGGCCTTGGCGATCGCCACCGCCTCGGCCTGGCGCGCAGCAGGCACCAGCATGCGGGTCGGCGCGTTGCACGACTGCCCGGAGTTCAAGAAGCAGCCGGTGACGCCCCCGCCCACCGCCTTCGCGAAGTCGGCGTCGTCGAGGACGATGTTCGCGGACTTGCCGCCGAGCTCCTGGGCGACGCGCTTCACGGTGTCGGCCGCCGCCTTGGCGACCTGGATCCCGGCGCGCGTCGAGCCGGTGAAGGACATCATGTCGATCCCGGGGTGGGAGGACATCGCCTGGCCGACGGTCGGGCCGTCGCCGTTCACGAGGTTGAAGACGCCAGCGGGCGTGCCGGCCGCGTGCAGGATCTCGGCGATCAGGATCGCGTTGAGCGGCGCGATCTCGGTGGGCTTCAGCACCATCGTGCAGCCCGCGGCGAGCGCCGGGGCGACCTTGCACAGGATCTGGTTCACCGGCCAGTTCCAGGGCGTGATGAGCCCGCACACGCCGACCGGCTCGCGCCGGATCAGGGTCGTGCCGCGCAGCTCCTCGAAGGGGTAGTCCTTCAGCACCTCGATCATGGTGTTGAGGTGCATGATGCCGGTGG
The DNA here is from genome assembly GCA_035063765.1 of Deltaproteobacteria bacterium. NCBI lineage: Bacteria > Pseudomonadati > Myxococcota > Myxococcia > Deltaproteobacteria bacterium. Next base: position 90,510 of record JAPSFT010000013.1, on the reverse strand, counting down.
CGGCCTGCGCGGCGCGCGCCAGCCAGATCGGGGCGCCCATCTCGAGGCTGATCGTCTGGGCGAGCTCCTCGTAGCGCTTCTGGTACTCGGCGGCGATGCGCTGGAGCAGCGCGAGCCGCTCCTCCTTCGTGGTGCGCGACCAGCTCTCGAAGGCCTCGCGCGCCGCGGCGACGGCGAGGTCGACGTCCTTCGCGCCGCCCATCGCGATGCGCCCGACCACCTCCTCGGTGGCGGGATTCACGACGTCCAGGCTGCGCGGCTCGCTGGGGTCCACCCAGCGGCCGCCGATGTAGAACTGGAGGTGTTCCTTCACGACGGCTCCTTCGGGGTTCGGGGCGGGCGGGAGGAGCATAGCGGCACGAGCGGGGTCTTCGCTCTCCGCTGGAGGCGCGCGACGAGCGGCCCGGCCGTCTCGCGCGCGCTCGCCGGACGCTCGCTGCGCCGGAACGCCACACCCTACCGAAGTCGGGTACCGCACTCGAGGAAAACCGGCTCCACTGCGTGCCGCCCCCCGTCGCTTCCCCTTCCAACATGGGACGGCTCCAACGTCATGAACCTTCCCTTCCGCTGGACCTCGATCGGCATCCTGGGCGCGGCGCTGCTCGCCGGCCCCGCGTCCGCGCAGACCGTCCTCTTCTCCGAGGACTTCAGCGGCGTCGCGCCGGGAAGCCTGCCTGCGGGCTGGGTCAGCATCCCCGGCAACGACGTGATCGCTCTCGCCGACCATGCGCTCCCGGACGCATCCGGCAGCGCGCAGGCGCTGGCCCTGACCGTGCAGGCCAGCGGCGGGAACGTCACGCTCTCCTCCTCGATCGACTTCGCGGCCCATGCCGGTCAGGAGATCACGCTCTCCTTCGACCTCTACAACCAGCAGAGCGCGGGCGACGACACCTCGTTCCTCCTGGGCATCACCACTCCCTCCAGCCGGCTCGATCAGTCCGTCGCCACCTGGGTGTACGGCATCCAGGGTGTGGGGGCCCCCTACACGTCCCCCTATCCGACCCAGGGTGCCTGGACCACGATGAGCTTCGACCTGAGCGAGGTGCTGGCTGCCCATCCCGACGCGGACGGGATCGCCGTCTTCAACTGGAACGGCCGCGGCATCACCGGACCGGTCTACCTGACGAACCTCGAGGTCACGGCCGTCCCCGAGCCGTCCACGGGAGCGTCGCTGGCGGGGCTGGCGGGGCTGGCCCTGGTGGGCTGGCGACGCCGGCGGCGCGCGCGGGCCTGAGCGCGCCGCGCCGGGAGGCCGCGCGGGAGGCGGACGCCGCGCACCGGTCCGGATCGCGCAGCTCGGCTCCGCGGGTACGGGGCCGGCGCCGGTCCGGCGCGCCGCCCCGTTGGGTGCGGAAGCGGTGCAGGGCGGGCGCGAGCATGAGCTCGTCGCTCCGGGCGCGGCGGGTGGCCTCCAACCCGTAGCGCATCGCCGCGAGGCGGCTCTCCAGGCCGAGCTTGGCGAAGACGGACGCCACGTGATCCTTCACGGTCTGCAGGCCAAGGCCCAGGATCAGGGCGATCTCGCGGTTGCGCTTGCCCTCCACCAGCCAGAAGAAGACCTCGGTCTCGCGTGCGCTCAGGCCGAGGTCCGCGAAGAGCTCGATCTGCGGCTCACCGCAGGCCGCCCGCGCCCGCGCCAGCGCGCGCGCGGCGGACAGGTGCGGCTGGAGCAGGGCGAGGAGCGCGCGGTCGCGCTCCGTGAAATCGCTGCCCGCGGCGCGCTCGATGCTGAAGAACAGGGCGCTCGCACCGGCGGACGCCACCGGAACCGCCCCATGGTTGTCGAGGCCCATCGGCCGGTAGGCCTCGCAGAACATGGCGGAATCCCGGAACGCGGCCTTCGTGAAGTAGTCGCGCCGGAAGATCGGGCGCCCGCCCTGCTCCTCCAGGCGATAGTCCCAGAGCGGATAGCCGGAGCGGAGCCGGGCGAAGGCGTGGAGGGGCTCCGCGGCCGGGCGCTCCGGCGTCGAGAACACGATCTCGCAGGGTCCCGAGCGGCCGGGCTGCGCGCGCGAATAGGTGAAGAGCTCCCCGGGCACGAGCCGTGCGATCGCCGCGAACCCGCGGCCGACGAAGCCGGCCGGGTCGAGGCCGGGCGCGAAGAGCTCGCGCAGGGCGCCTTCCAGGGCCAGGAAATCGCTGCGGCTGACGCGGGCGCAGGAGCTCACGGCAGGGACGGAGGCCATCGCGGCGGGGGTCGGTGAGGAAGCCGAACGAGAAAGTCCGAACGAGAAAGTCCGAACGAGAAAGCCCGAACAAGACGCGCATCCACGTTTCGCAGTGGATTCGCAGAGACCGGATAGCCCGTGGCGCGGCATCGTCAAGAGCGCAGTGCACGGGGAAGGTCTCGCCGGGTGTCCGAGCCGGAGCCGCGCGGGTCCTGGAAGAAGCGCTCGACCTCCGCGGCGGGCAGCGCCGGGGCGAGCAGGAAGCCCTGCATCTCGTCGCAGCCGAAGCCGCGCAGCGCGTCGCGCTGGAGCTCGTGCTCGACCCCCTCGGCGATCACGGCGACCCTGGCCAAGTCCTGCGCGTCGGAGATGTCGGAGAGCAGGATCGTGAACTCGGCGCCGACCAGACGCGAGATCGCGCCCGAGAGGTCGCATCGTGCGGTCGTCGTCGACGACCAGCACCAGCGGCTGCTTGCGGCTGCCCGGGGGCCGCATCCGCTCCACTCCTGCCTGGCTGCCGTCCCACCGGCGGGCACTTCCCGGACCGGCCACCGGCGAACCCTCTTCGGGCGGAGCCAGCGGCGTCTCGAGGCGGCGGCCGCCCTCCACGGATGCGCAACCGGCGTGCAGAAGCTCTCGCTCCGGCTGGTCTTGGCCCGGGTGCGCCCGTCCAGCTCGTGGTCCCAGCGCACGCCGATCAGGTCCGTGAACACGGCCCAGCGTGCGATCCCGTCCGGATTCCCGGCTGTCCGTCGCGTGGCGGCCCCTCGGAGGCTCATCAAGCGAGCTGCCCGTTGGGTCGATTCGCCCCCAGGAGCAGCTGCGATCGTGAATCCCTGGTTCCTGGTGCCCCTGGCGTCGGGCCTCGCCTGCATGATCTGCGGGATCCTGGTCCTGCTGCGCGAGCCCGACGCCGCGACCCATCGCTGCACGGGCGCGCTGCTCCTGGGCGCCGCGTGGTGGGGCCTTTGCGAAGCGCTCTGGACGCTCGCGCCGGACCCCGAGACCGCGCTCGCGCTGGCGCGCCTGTCGGTGCCGGGCTGGGTCTTCGTCGGGCCGCTCGCGCTCCAGCTCTTCCTCGCCCACGGGCGTGCGCCGGCCTGGGTGCGCGGCGTGCTGCCGGTCGCGTGGGCGGGCTCGCTCGCGGCGCTCGGCATCGGCTGGACCACGCCGTGGCTCCTGCGCGGCGTGACACCGGTGCCCTGGGGCTGGGCGCTCGAGGTGGGCCCTGCCTTCGGGCTCTGGTTCGTCCTCGCGATCACGAGCGCCGGCGCCGGGCTGTTCTCCTCACTGCGGGCGCTGCGCAGGAACGCCTCCCCCGCTGCGGCCCGCCAGAGCCCCTGGCTCGTGGCGGCGGCCGGCACGCCGCTCCTCTTCGGCTCGACCACCGACGCCCTGCTGCCGCTGCTCGGCGTGCCGGTGCCACGCCTCGGTGTCGTCTCCTTCGGACTGCTCGGGGTGCTGGTCACCGCCACGATCCGGCGCTTCGGATGGTCGATCGTGACCCCCGGCTCGTTCGCCGGCCTCGTGCTCGACGCGCTGCCCGAGGGCGTGGCGCTCGTCGCCACCGACGGCCGCGTGCGGCTCGCCAACCCGACCCTCGCCGGGCTCGTCGGCCGGCCCGGTGACGCCCTGCTGGGCCTCCCGATCGCGGGGTTCCTGCCGGGCCTCGCGCTCGGCGGCCAGGCCGGCCTGCGCGAGCACGAGTGCGAGCTCGAGCGCGCCGGTGGCGAGCGCGTCCCGGTCGCGATCTCGACCTCGCCGCTGCGCGACAAGCGCGGCAGCGCCGCCGGCCTCGTGCTGGTGGTGCGCGACCTGCGCGAGGTCGTGACCTTGCGCACGCGGCTGCTCACCTCGGCGCGGCTCGCTGCCGTGGGCGACCTGGCAGCGGGGATCGCCCACGAGATCAACAACCCGCTCGCCTACATCAACGCCAACCTGCGGGCCCTGCGCGACCAGTGGCTGACGCTTGCCGAGGCCTGGCAGATGGAGCGCGAGAAGCCGCGCCTGGAGGACGTCTTCGAGGACGGGCTCGACATGCTCGACGAGTCGCTCGAAGGCGTCGACCGCACGGCCGCGATCGTGCGCGACGTGCGCGCCTTCTCGCACGCCGGCGCCGGCGCGCGGGAGCGGCTCGAGCCCCACGCGCTGGTCGAGCGCGCGCTGCGCGTCGCGGACCCGCACCTGCGCCGGCGCGCCACCGTCGTGCGCGAGCTCGGGCCGGTGCCCTGCGTCGAGGGCGTGCGCCGCGAGCTCGAGCAGGTGCTCCTGAACCTGGTCCTGAACGCGGCCCAGGCGCTCGCCGAGGAGGGCACGATCCGGGTCCGCACCGTCCTGCGCGGCGAGGAGGTGGTGATCTCGGTCGCCGACGACGGCTGCGGGATCGCGCCCGAGCTGCTCGAGCGGATCTTCGACCCCTTCTTCACGACCCGGCCGGCGGGCGAGGGCACCGGCCTCGGGCTCTCGATCTCGCACGAGATCGTGCGCCGCCACGGCGGGCGCATCGAGGTGCGCTCCGAGCCGGGGCGCGGCTCGGAGTTCCTGGTGCTGCTGCCGGCGGCTCCCGTCTGAAGGGACTCAGCGGAGGCGCCGGCCGCCGAGGGAGATCAGGAGCGAGCCCGCGACCACCGCCGCCGCGCCCGCCCAGCTCGCCGGCGAGAGGGACTCGGGCACCGCGCGGCCGGGCAGCCAGTGCGCGGCGAGAGCCGAGCAGGCGAGCGTCGCGAGCGGCGTGAGCGCCAGGACCGCGGAGACACGCGACGCCTCCCAGTGTTGGAGCGCAGCCGCGAACGCACCGTAGGCCACCAGCGTGTTGAGCGCGCAGAACGCGAGCAGCGCGGCGCCCGCCGCCGACACGCCGAGCAGCACCGCCGGCTTCGCCCACGGCCAGAAGAGGAGCGCGCAGCCGGCGTAGATACAGAGCATCACGCCCTGCGACGAGAGCGCCCGGAGGAGCTGCTTCTGCGCGAGGCCGTAGCCGGCCCAGGTCACCGCGGCCACGGCGATCCACGCCACTCCGGACAGGTAGCGCCCGAGCTCGCGCCCGAGGCTCGCGAGCTGGCTCGCGAAGAAGCCCGCGAGCCCCGCCACGATCGCCGCGAGCCCGAGCCCCTGCAGGCGCGTGAAGCGCTCGCCGAAGACGGCGACCCCGCCGAGCGCGAGCAGCAGCGGTCCGGCCTGGATCAGCACCTGGGCATTGGCGGGCGTCGTGTGCGCGAGTCCGAGCAGGAAGCCGACGTAGTTGCCGGCGAGCCCGGCCGTCGCCAGCGCCAGCAGCCAGCGCCCGCCCGCGTCGAGCGCGCCGAGCCGCGGCAGCTCTCCCCGCGCCGCGAGCCACGCTCCGAGCAGCAGCGCCGCCACGACGAAGCGGAACCAGATGAGCGTGAGCGCGTCGACGCTCCGCAGCACGGCCTCGAGCACCAGCGGCAGCACGCCCCAGAGCGCCATCGTCGTCGCCGCGAGGGCGAAGCCGAGGCCGGACCGGCCGCTGGCGCGATGGAGCTCCATGATCCCGGGGGCGGATAGCAGACCCGCCGCCCGACGCGCGGATTGGCCCTCTCGATTGGGGCCACATTGGACCCTGACGATCCAGATTGGCTCCCATATGCTGGCCCCGTGCTCGACCTCCCGTTCCGCCCCGATCCGCGCAGCGAGGCGCCCGTCTACCGGCAGCTCGCGGAGTACCTGCTCGGGCTGATCGACGCCGGGAGGCTGCGGCCGGGCGAGCGGCTGCCGGCCTCGCGCGAGCTCGCCGCGGCGCTCGGGCTCTCGCGCAACACCGTGAGCCGTGCGCTCGACGCGCTCGCCGCCGCGGGACTGCTCGACGCGCAGGTCGGTCGCGGCACCTTCGTGGAGCCGCGCGCGCGCCGGCTGCGCGACGCGGCCCAGGGCCGCCCCGCATCGGATCCCGGCCGCTCCCTCGCCTGGCCCGCCCTGCTCTCCGCACGCGCCCGCGGCCTGCGCCCGCCGGCCGACCTCGCCCGCGGCTTCGCGCCGGGCGCGCCGCGCTTCGACTTCCGCCCCGGCCGCGCCGACGCCGCTGCGCTGCCGATCGCCGCGCTCCAGGGCGCCTGGCAGCGCGCGCTCGGCCGCCTGCCCGAGCAGGTGAACGCGGTCGATCCCTTCGGGCACGCGCCGCTGCGGGCGGCGCTCGCGAGCGCCCTCGGCGCGCGCGGCATCGCATGCAGCCCCGACGAGATCCTCGTCACCGGCGGCGCCCAGCAGGCCTTCGACCTGATCGCGCGCGCGCTCGTCGAGCCGGGCGACGCCGTGGCGCTCGAGCAGCCGGGCTGGTTCGGCGCCGCACTCGCCTTCCGGGCGGCCGGCGCGGACCTGCTCGGGGTCTCCGTCGACGGGGAGGGGCTGCGGGTCGCCGAACTCGAGCGGCTGCTGCGCGTGCGCCGGCCGAAGCTCGTGGTGACGACGCCCGCCGTGCAGATGCCGACGGGGGTCACGCTCTCCGATGCGCGGCGCGAGGCGCTCCTCGCCCTCGCCGACCGCGCCCAGCTCCCGATCGTCGAGGACGACTTCGACGGCGAGCTGCGCCTCGCGGGCCCCGCGCGCCCCGCGCTGAAGACCCTCGACCGCGGCGGCCAGGTGCTCTACGTGGGCACCTTCTCGAAGGCGCTCTTCCCCGGCCTGCGCCTCGGCTACCTGGTGGCGCCCCGGCCGCTCCTCGGCCGGCTCGCGACCCTGCTCTTCGCGAGCACGCTCCAGGCGCCGCTCGTCGAGCAGCTGGCCGTGACCGAGCTGCTCGGGAGCGGGCTCCTCGAGCGGCACGTGCGGCGCGCGCGGCGGCGGCTCGGCGAGCGCCTGCGCGCGCTCCGCGACGCGCTGGCCGCGAGGCTTCCGGAGGCGCGCGTGTGCGAGCCGGCCGGCGGCACCTGCGTCTGGGTCGAGCTGCCTCCCGAGACGGACGTGGCCGCGCTCGCGGCTGCGTGCGGCGCGCGCGGCGTCGCGTTCGCGAGCGGCGCGTCGTGCCGGTTCGACGGCGACGGGGCGCCCGCGCTGCTCCTCTCCTTCGCCGCGCTCGACCCCGACGCGATCCGGGCCGGCGTCGGCGAGCTCGCCGCCGCGCTTCGCCCGCAGCTCCCGCCGCCCGCCCGCAGGAGGACCCGATGAGCCCCGCACGGCGCCCCGGCGCTCCGCCTGCGCAGGCCGTCCTCCGGCGCGATCCCTGGCCCTGGATCCTCGGCGCGCTCGCGCTCGTGACCGCCGCCAATGCGCTCTGGATGCTGGCCGCGCCGCTCCACTGGTATCACGAGCTGCCGGCCGACGTGCCCGCCACCGGCCCCTTCAACGAGCACTTCGTGCGCGACATCGGCTGCGCCCTCGCCGTGGTGGCGCTGGCCTTCGGCTGGGCTGCGCTGCGGCCGGCGGTGCGCGTGCCGCTGGTTTCGATCGCGAGCGCCTTCCTGGCCGCCCACGCCGCGCTGCACGCGTTCGACTCCTGGCGCGGCTACCTGCCGGCCGGCCACTGGCGCCACGACGTCGCCAGCGTGTACGTGCCCGCGGCCGCCGGCATCGTGATCACCATCGCCCTGCTCCGCGCCCGACCGAGGAGGACCCCGTGACCCGCCCGCGACTCGACCCGATCGAAGAGCCCCCCACCCTGCTCGCGCGCATCGCCACGATCCTGATGCGCCGCCAGCTCGGCAAGGTGATGACCCCGGCAAAGGTGATCTACAACCGCGTGCCCCGCATGTACAACCTCGCCTGGCAGCTCCTGCGGCTCCAGCGCGAGGGCCTCGAGCTCGCGCCCGAGCTGCGCCTGCTCGTGCAGGTGTGGGTCGCGATGCTGAACCGCTGCACCTTCTGCGTCGACATCGCCAAGGCGATGGCGGTGCAGGAGCGGATCCCGCTCGAGAAGTTCCACGCGCTGCCCGAGTGGCGCACGAGCCCGCTCTTCTCCGACCGCGAGCGGGCCGCGCTCGCCTACGCCGAGGAAGCGACCCGCCACAAGCAGGTCGACGACGCCACCTTCGCCACCCTGCGCAAGCACTTCCGCGAGCGGGAGATCGTCGAGATCACCTTCCTGAACGCCCTCGAGAACTTCTACAACCTGATGAACCTGCCGCTCGGGATCGAGGACGACGGACTGTGCGCGATCGCAGAGGAGCGCCGGCGCCGGAGCTGACCGCGGGCGCGGCGCCCGCTAGAGTGCCGCCCGCCGCGCCCGGGAGAGCCCCAGCTTGCCGACGACGCCCCCCTACCCCGGCGCACGCGCGCCCGACCGCCGCCGCGACGTGGACGCCGCCGGCCTGCGCATCGCGGTCTGGGAGTGGGGCGACGCGGCCGCGCCGCCGCTCCTGCTCGCGCACGGCGGCTTCGACTTCGCGCGCACCTTCGAGGTGTTCGCGCCGCTGCTCGCGGACGGCGGCTGGCGCGTGGTGTCGTGGGACCAGCGCGGCCACGGCGACTCCGAGCACGCGGCGCTCTACAACTGGGACGCCGACGCCCGCGATGCGCTCGCGGTCCTCGACACCATCGGCCGCGACCCGATCCCCTTCGTCGGCCACTCGAAGGGCGGCTCGGTGCTGATGCACCTGGCCGACGCCTGCCCGCACCGCGTCTCGCGGCTCGTGAACATCGACGGCCTTCCCTCCCGCCAGCGCGCACCCGACGTCGCGGAGCACGAGCGTTCGAAGCTGCTCGCCTCGGAGCTCGCCGGCTGGCTCGACCACCGGCGGCAGGCGGCCGGCAAGGAGCGCAAGCCGGCCGCCACGCTCGACGAGCTGGCGCGGCGCCGCGGGCGCATGAACCCGCGCCTGTCGATCGAGTGGCTGCGCCACCTGGCGGCGATCGGCGCGCGCCGCGATCCGGACGGCTTCCGCTGGAAGCTCGACCCCACCATGCGCTTCGGCGGCTTCGGCCCCTGGCGCCCGGAGTGGGCGCTCCAGCGCCTGCCCGCGATCGCGGTCCCGATGCTCGGCTTCCTCGCCTCGGTGTCGGAGCCGATGGGCTGGGACACGACCGAGGAGATCCTGGCGCCGCACCGCCCCGCGAACGCCGTCTTCCACACCGTTCCCGACACGGGCCACTTCCTCCACATCGAGCGCCCCCGCGAGATCGCGGAGCCGGTGCTGCGCTTCCTCGCATCGTGACGTCGCCGATCGAGCTTCGACACGCCAAGGTGACGCTCGCGCTGCACCCGTTGCGCGAGCCGCGCGCGGCGGGCGCACGCCCGCTCCTGCTCCTGCACGGCCGCGGCGAGCGCACCCTCGCGCGCCACGCCGGAGCCGCCGAAGCCTGGCCCGGCGCGATCCTCGGCCTCGACTTCACCGGCCACGGCGCCTCGACGCTCCCGCGCGGCGGCGGCTACACCGCCGAGATCCTGATGGCCGACGCCGACGCCGCGCTCGCCCACCTGGGGCCCGCGACGTTGCTCGGCCGCGGCCTCGGCGCCTACGTGGCGCTGCTGCTCGCGGGCGCACGTCCCGAGCGGGTGCGCGGCGCGATCCTGTGTGACGGCCCGGGCCTGGCCGGCGGCGGCCCGCGCCCCACCACGCCGAGCATCCCCTGGCCCGCCGAGCGCCTCGACGGCGGCGCACCCGACCCCTTCGCGCTGGTCGACCTGGCCCGCGACGTGCGGCCGCCCGACTACGCGACCAGCTTCGCGCGCCAGGCGAGCCAGCTCTCCGGCCTCGAGCGCCCGCTCTCGGTCTGCTCGCTCGAGCGCCCGGACTGGCTGCGCGCGGTCCTCGACGAGCCGGGCGTCGCCGACACCACGCTCGCCGAGGCGCTGGCACACTACGGGAACGGACTCCGCTAGCGCGGCGCTAGGGCTCGCGCGCGGGTGCGTCGAAGGCGGAGAAATCGGGCTTCGTCGCGAAGCGCACCGGCAGGCGCGCTTCGGCGATCGCCTGGACGACGGCCATCGCGCCCGGCGGCGGGTCGGCGCCCGGGTTCGGCCGGTAGTACCAGACCTCGCCCTTCGCAGCGGCGAGCGTGCGGAAGGCCTCGCGGAGCTCGGGCAGACTCACGGGACGGCCGTCGAGGCGGATCGCGCCCGCCTCGGAGAGCGCCACCTTCGCGACCGGCCGGCCCTGCGCGAGGCCGGCCGAGCCCGCCGAGAGCAACGCCACGGCGAGCAGCGCCGCGGCCGCGCGCGCGAAGCGCATCAGCCGGCGCGACCCGCGCGGCGGCGCAGCAGCTCGAGCGTGCCCACGGCGGCAAGCGATGCCGCCGCGGCGCCCGGCTCGGGCACGGTCTCGAAGGCGCCGACGTCGCAGGGCGAGCGGCGCGTGTAGCCGCGCTGGTCGCGCTGCGGGCAGGACGGGACGTAGCCAGCGCCGATCGCCGGGCTTCCCTCGAGCAGGGCGATCGTCTCGGTGGGACCGCCGTTGTCGGCGAGCGCGTCGGCGAGCCCGGGGTCGCCGACGCCCGACTGGTCGCCCGGCAGGCCGAGGCCGCAGGGGCTCGCGTCGTCACTGAGGTTGCCGCCGCCCACGCTGGCAATCCCGACCTGGCCGGACGGGCTCGCGCAGTTCGCCGACGCGCCGGCCCCGCCCGCGATCAGCGTGTTCGCGAGCTGCGCGGGATTCACCTGCGCCTCACCGTAGATCTGCGACCCGGTCGGCGCCGTGTTGTAGGCGATCGTCGAGGCGACGATAAAGGTGCCGTCGCTCGCGTCGTCGCCGGCCAGCAGCGCGTGCGCGACGCCGCCGCCGCGGCCGGTGCCGGCGATCTGGCCCAGCCCCTCTGCAAAGGAGGCCACGGCCTCGTTTCCGGTGACCGTCGAGTTCGTGAGGCGAAGCAGTCCGCCGGCGTTGTAGATCCCTCCGCCCACGCCTTCGAAAATCGAGAGGCCCGCCGGATCCCCCGCCAGGTTCCCGACGATCGTCGAGCGCTCCACCGTGAGCTCGGCCGCCGGGTTCGGGCGGCTCTGGTTGTCGATGTTCATGATGCCGCCGCCGGTCGAGAAGAGCGCGACGTTGTCGCGGATCGTGGACTCGACGACCGTCATCGTGGCCTGGATGTCGAGGAGCCCGCCGCCCTGGGCGCCCAGCGCCTCGGAGCCGGCGACGTTCCCGGCGATCTCGCAGCGCGTGATCGTCGCCATCGCCGGCGGGTTGGCGCTGGCGCCGCCGAGCGCGATGCCACCCCCCCCTCCGAGCGCGACGTTGCCGCTCACCCGACAGTCATGGATCGCGAGCGTGCCGCCGAGCACCACGATGCCGCCGCCCTGTGCGAACTCGCCGGCCCGGCCGCCCGTGATCGTGACATCGCCGAGGGTCAGATGGCCGCTTTGGGCGACGGCGAGCACGCGGTCGACGCTGGCGGCCTCCGGCGCGGGGCGCGCGTCGATGACCGTGGTGTCGCGGCCGGCGCCGGCAATCGTGAGCGTCCGCGACACGACCAGGTTGCCGTCGGCGCCCGTTCCGAGCCCGTTGCCGAAGCGCTCCGGGTCGCGCGGGATCGACAGCCGGTAGGTGCCGGGCGCGAGGTCGATGCGGTTGCTCGTGTCCTGTAGCTGGTTGGCCGCCAGGATCGCCTCGCGCAGCGAGCAGTCCGCGTCGCACTGGCCGTCGGCCGAGTCGGTCGTCTTGGTGACGGCGAACACCGCTGCGTCGCTCAGCGGCACGACGGCGAGTGAGGCCGCGACCAACAGCGCGAGGCGCCAGGCCGACATCCCGAGCGCCACGCTCAGCCCGGGGCGCGCTCGAAGGTCGCGACGCCCTCGGGCACGTGGTGGAAGCTCTGCTTGTCGATCGTGTAGATGACCATCTGGGGCGCGCCGTAGACGCCCGGGTCGTCGAGCGTGCCGACCTTCAGCAGCACGGCGCCGGGCACGCTCGGCGCCCGTCCCAGGATCTGGGTGCCGCACTCGCCGCAGAACTCGCGCGTGACGGGATTCGGGAGGTCCTTGCGGGTGAAGGCCTTGGGCACCCCCTTCGTGTACCGGAAGGTCGCTGCGGGCAGGCCGATCACCGCGTTCGGGTGTCCGCCCGAGAAGTACTGGCACTCCCGGCAGTGGCACTGGCCCTTGAAGAGCGGTGCGCCGCCAGCCTCGAAGCGCAGTGCCTTGCAGTAGCAGCCACCCTCGAAGGCCATGGATCCCTCCTCGTCGCGCGAGAGCCGGGCGCCGGCGGTCGCGGCTCCCTGACTCTCGCGTTCCCGGCGATGGCGTCAAGCGCCCGAGCCACCCGATCGCCTCGAACCCCGGGTCCCGGGGAGCGCCGGCGGGCCTGGCGACGGGCACGCGGCGAAGCGTCACCGCCAGCGCAGCACGCCCGGCGGGTGCTCCAGCTCGCGGGCCGCCTGCGCCAGGGTCCAGCGGGTGGGTTTCACGAGGAAGCCCTCGCCGGCGTGCCGCAGCAGCGGGAGGTCCGCCGCGCTGTCGGTGTAGACCCAGCGCCAGGGCGGCGGGAAGCCGCGGGCGCGCAGCATCGTCACCTTGCGCTCGCCGAAGCAGTGCTCGCGGGCGGTCATGCCGCCGCCCCAGGGACGCCAGCTCGAGCCGACGATCGCGAGGTCCTCGAGACCGAGCGCTTCGCAGATCGCGCGCGCCAGCTCCTCCAGGGCGCCGGTCGCGATCACGACGCGGTGCCCGGCGCGCTGGTGCTCGCGCAGCCGCGCGAGGCCCTCGCGGTGCGCGAGCGCCCCGGGGTCGCGTGCGAGGTGCGTCACGTGCTGGCGCAGCTTGCGGGTGAGGCGCTCGCCGTCGAGACCGAGCGTCGCGAGCCAGACCAGGGTCAGGGCGGGGATGCCGCGCGTGCGGCGCAGCGGCACGAGCGGCGCGAGCACCGGCGAGAGCCCGAGCGCAGCGGCGATCCGCCACCAGTCGCGCTGCAGGAGCCGCCGCGCGAACGCCGCGAACGAGTCGTGCCGGATCAGCGTGTGATCGAAGTCGAAGAGCGCGACCGGCGCGGGCGCTGAGACCGCGATCCCTCCCGCGGAGTCCTCCATGGCGCCTCAGTCACGGTCGGGCGCGCCGGGCGGGAACAGGGAGCGGAGGGTGGGCGTAGAGTGCGAGCGGCACCTCCGGGGCTCCTCTCACAGCCAGCGCCGGACGCGACGCTTGTAGCCAAGGTAGGCCTCGCCGAACTTGGCTTCGAGGTAGGCCTCCTCCGGGAGGATCGCGAGGCGCTGGAGCAGCCAGGCGACAAGCGGAACGAGCAGCAGGATCCACCCGTTCGCGAGCAGGATCGCGAAGCCGGCGCAGACCAGGACCATCTGCAGGTACATGGGGTTCCGGGTGAGGCGGAAGGGGCCCCGCTCGACGATCTCGGTCGTGGGCCTCCACGGGTTCTCGCTCTGTCCGCCGCGGCGGAAGAGCGACACCGACCAGGCGCCCAGGCCGGCGACCGCCCCCACCACGATCCCACCGCCGATCCAGTAGCACGCAGGCGCCGGCAGCACGGAGCCGAGGTCGAGGGGCCAGAGCCGGTCCAAGGCGACGCCTAGGAGGATCGCGAGCAAGGGCACCGCGGGGGGGAAGATCCGGACCGCGGCGGCATCTCGTCGTTCCCTCATGGCGTCGCCCTCCGAGCGGAAACCTCCAGCATAGAGCGGCCCCTCCGGGTTTCCGGTTTCCTTCCCGGCAGCGCGGGGGTAGGCTCGGGGGGTCGATGCCGGAAGGAGGCCGTCATGGTCCCGCGCTGCATCGCCCTCGGCCGTGCCGGGCTGCTCGCCGGTGCGCTGCTCCTGCCCGCGGAGGCCCTCGCGCAGGAGGCCGTCCCGCCCGTGGAGGACCCGTGGTCGGGCACCTATCGGGTGACCGGCCTCACGGTCGACCAGAAGAGCGGCGACACCCGACGCATCGAGGGCCACGTCGTCCTGACGCGCAGGGGCGGCCAGTGGATCGCGGCGGCGGAGCTGAACACGCAGTACCCGACCCTCGGCGGGCCCGTCCACACCGACGTGATCGGAAACGGCGACGGTGAGCTCCGGGGCGGGCGGCTCGTCGGCACGGCGCACACCCAGCTCGTGATCCAGACCGTGCCGGGCGTCGACACCGATTTCGCCTTCATCCCGCGCGTGGTCGGGCCACGGCTCGTCTCGGACTGGACGGCGCGCTTCGAGAGCGACGGCTCGCTCGCGATCGAGCTCAGCAACCGCGGCGAGGAGGGCGAGGAGTACGTGCCCACCAAGACGACGCTGCGGGGCAAGCGGGTCGAGATGCCGGCCGAGAAACGCGACTAGCCCGGCTCAGCCGAGCCCCAGCCGCCCCGCGATGATGCGCTTCATGATCTCGTTGGTGCCGGCGTAGATCGACTGCACGGCGGCGTCGGCGTAGTCCTGCGAGATCGGGACCTCGCGCATGAAGCCGTAGCCGCCGTGGAGCTGGAGGCACTCGGCGGCGAGCCGCTTCTGGAGGTCGGTGGTCCACCACTTGGCCATGCTGACCTCGGTGACGACGTCGTCACCACGCACGTGCGCGGCCAGCAGGCGGTCGACGAAGGCGGTGCCGATCTCCGTCTCCGTCGCGAGCTCCGCCAGCTTGAACTGGGTGTTCTGGAATGCGGCCAGCGGCTGGCCGAAGGCCTGGCGCTGCTTCACGTAGTCGAGGGTGTCGGCGAGCGCGCGCCGGCACGAGGCCATCGAAGAGACCGCGATGCTGAGCCGCTCCTGCTGGAGCGCCTGCATCAGCATCCGGAAGCCCTGCCCTTCCTCCCCGAGCAGGTTCGAGGCCGGGACGCGGCAGCGCTCGAAGAACAGCTCGCTCGTGTCCTGGCCCGGGAGGCCCAGCTTGTCGAGCTTGCGGCCCTTCGTGAAGCCGGGCGTGCCGGCCTCGACGAGCAGCAGCGAGATCCCGCGGCGCGCCGGTTGGGCGTCGGGGTCGGTCTTCGCCACCACCACGAAGAGGTCGCCGATCTGCCCGTGCGAGATGAAGGTCTTCGAGCCGTCGAGCACGTAGGCGTCGCCGTCGCGAATCGCGCGGGTCTGGACGTTCGCGAGGTCCGAGCCGGTGCCGGGCTCGGTCATCGCCACCGCCATCAGCACCTCGCCCGTGATGCAGCCCGGCAGCCAGCGCCGCTTCTGCTCGGCGCTCCCGAAGTCGCGCAGGTAGGGCACGCAGATGTCGGCATGGAGCGAGAACATCAGCGCGTGGGCGCGCAGCCACGCGAGCTCCTCCATGATGATCGCGTCGTAGAGGAAGTCCCCGCCCGCTCCGCCGTAGGCCTCGGGCTGGTTGCAGCCGAGGAAGCCCTCGGCGCCCATCCGCCGCCAGGTCTCGCGATCGGGCATGCCGGCCGCGTTCCAGCCCGCGATCTTCGGCTCGATCTCCTTCTGGGCGAAGCGCCGGAACTGCTCGCGGAAGAGCTCGTGCTCCTCGCTGAAGACTTCGCGCCGCATGGGGAGTCCTCCTGCCGGGGTCCGCGGAACGCAGGCTAGCGGAACGGCCCCCGCTCCGGCGTGCGGGACGCCCGCAGCCGCGAGGGCATCTGCTAGGGTGCCGGGCGCATGCAGCCGATCCGCGTCGATCGTGTCCAGCTCGTCGCCCTCGACCGCGCCGCCGCCGCCGCACGCTGGCGCCGGCTCTTCGACGCCGAGGTCGTACGGGAGGACCGGGTCGCCTTCCTGGCGGCCACGCGCACGGTGCTGCGGGTGGGCGAGAGCGAGCTCGAGCTGCTCGAGGCCGACGGTGTCGGCGCGGTGGCCCAGCACCAGGCCCGGGTCCGCAGCGCGGTGTTCGCGGTGGGCTTCGCGGTCGAGGACCCGGCGGCGGCAGCGGCCTCGCTCGAGGGCCGCGCCATCCACCACGTGATCGACAACGGCCAGATCCACCTGCGCGGCGAGTGGATCGGCGTGCCGGCGCTGCGCGTGGTGCTGACCCGCGACGAGCCGCGCCCGCCCGCCGGGCTCCTCGCGCGCGTCTACGAGGTGACCCACCTGATGCGCGGGCACGCGCGCGCCGCCGCGCGCCTCGCGAAGGTCTTCGACCTCGACCCGGGCGGCTTCGTGCCGATCCGCTCCCCGGAGTTCGGCTACGAGGGCACGCTCACGATGCTCCGGCCCGGCCGCCTCGACCGGATCGAGACGGTGACGCCCTTCGACGCGAAGCGGCCGATGGGGCGATTCTTCGCGCGCCAGGGCCCCAGCTTCTACATGTTCTACGCCGAGGCGCGCAACGCGGCTGCTGCCCGGGCGCGCCTGCTCGAGTGCGAGCCCGGTGCCTACACGGGCCCGCGCGGCGATCGCGAGCCCGACAACTTCTGGGTGCACCCGCGCGCCCTCGATGGCGCGCTGCTCGGCGTGTCCCGTGAGAGCTTCGCCTGGACCTGGTCGGGGCATCCCGAGCGCGTGCGGCCGGCGCGCGACGCTGCGTAGGGCGCGCCGCAGCGGGCGGCGCGCCGGCAGGACCGGGGTCGCACGCCGGGGAGGCGCGGCGGGATCCCGCCGCGCCGGGATTCAAGCCCCGGGCCGATCCGCCCGATCCGTGCGGGTGGGAGGATCGGCGATGGTCCGGATGCGCGCTCGACTGGCAGGGCTCCTGCGGCGCCGCAACGCGCCGCCCGCGCCGTCCTCCGATCCCGGCGCCGCCGCGCGCGAGGCCCGGATCGCGGCAGCGCACACCCGCGCCTGGGGAGCACGGCTCGCCGAGCGCGCCCGCAGCGAGGGTGCTCGCACGGCGATCGTGGCCGCCCTGCTCGCGACCGAGCAGGCGTCGGCGTGCCAGGAGGCGCGCGCCGGGGCCCTGCAGCGGAGCGGCGGACGGCCGCCGCTCCTCCACTAGTCCCCGGCGCGTTCCGCCCGCTCAGCCCGGTGGCGCTGCCCGCTCGAGCCGCGCGACGAGCCGCTCCACCCCGGAGCCGGCGAAGCGCTTCACGATCTCCCCGTTCACGTAGATCACGTTGAAGGGCAGCTCGTCGAGCTCCGCCAGCCACGGGTTCGCGCGCTTGAAGGACACGAGCCCCGGCTTGTCCAGCAGCACCTTGCCGAAGCGCACGTGGCGCCAGCGCTCGTCGCCCGCCAGCAGGCCTTGCAGCTCCTCGGTCCAGCTCGCGCACGCCGGGCAGTCGCTCTTGCCGATCATCAGCACCGCGACCGGAGCTGCGACGAAGGCCTCCCAGCTCGATCCGTCGATCGCTTCGAGCCGCTCGCTCATGCCGCGAAGCTGTCGCCCTTCTTCCAGTCGGCGCCGCACAGCCCGCCGCTCTGGAGGGCCTGCACCGTGCGCAGCGCCTCGGCGGGGCTGCGGCCGGCGGAGAGGTCGTTCACGACGACCGAGCGCACGATGCCCTTGTCGTCGACGATCACCGTCGCGCGATAGGCGATGCCCTGGTCGTCCTTGAGGACGCCGAACGCCTTCGACACCGCGTGGTTGGTGTCGGCGATCACCGGGTGCGTGATCTCCTGCGGGAAGATCTTGCGGTCGGCGAACCAGGCCTTGTGACTGAAGAACGAATCGGTGGAGACGCCGATCACCGCGATCTTGTCGTCGGAGAAGTCCTCGAGCAGGGACTGGAAGCCCTTGATCTCGGTGGGGCAGATGAAGGTGAAGTCGAGCGGGTACCAGTAGAGGACGTGCCACTTGCCCTTGTAGTCCTTGCTCGAGACCTGCTTCTCCTGGCCCTTCAGGTAGGCGGTGGCGGTCCAATCGGGCGTGGGCTTGCCGACCAGGGTCATCCCGGGTTCTCCTCGCGCCGGTTGGGGTCGTGCTTCCGGCGCCGGCGCAGTGCGCACGGAAGCGACGTGGAAGGAATGGGCACTCTACCTGTTCGATCGTCTTTTGTCCAGATCAAGACAGAGTCTTGATCTCCCCATTCCTTCTAGGCGTGAAGGATCGCCCTTTTGGGGAAATCATGGCGCACCCGATGCGGCCCCGGCGCGCCGCGGCCGAGGGCGCGCTCGATCCGCGGCAGGCAGAGCGACGGATCGCGCGAGGTGTCCACGACGAGATGCTGCTCGCGCGGCAGCTCCCGGAGCGGCTCCCAGCTCGCAAGCAGCCGTTCGCGCAGCGCCAGCCAGTCCCTCGCCGGGCGACCCTGCCCGCGCGCGCGCTCCTCGAGACGCCGGCGCGTGAGCGCGGCGTCGGCACGGCACTCCACGAAGAGGAACTTGGCACCGCGCTCGCCGGCCAGCGAGCGCAGCGCGTCGCGCTGCACGCGGCGCGCGAAGCAGGCGTCGACGACGACGGGGCGCCCCGACGCCAGGACCTCGGCGGCACGCTGTCGCATCTCGGCGTACGCCGCCTGCTGCGCCTCCGGCTCGAGGCCCGCGAGGCCCCCGGCGCGCGCGGCGTCCGCGGAGGCGACCGGGGCTCCGCACGAGGCCGAGATGCGCGCGGCGAGCGTGCTCTTCCCGCTCGCGATCCCGCCCGCGACCGCGACCACGAAGGGCTCCCGCGCCGGGGCTGCGAGCTCGGCCGGCGCCGCGAGCAGGCGCGCTGCCGCGGCACGCGCGGGATCAGCGCCCGCGGCGGCGGCAGCGAGGACGCGCTGGCTCGCCAGGAGCCCGGCGAGGGCGAGGTACGCGTCGAGCACGCGGTAGAGCGAGAAGTCGCCGGTCCGTCCGGCGTAGCCGCCGACGAGCCGGAGAGCGAGATCGGCGCGGCCGCGCGCGGCGAGCTCGAGGGCGAGGGTCGCCACGTCCTCGCAGGGATCGCCGGCCGCGCTCCTCGCGGGCGCTCCGAGCTCGGCGCGGCCGGCGGGATCGACGTGGATCTCCTCGCAGGCGAGCCGCCCGTGGAGCCGGCGGGGGGCGTCCCGGCGCGCGGCGAGCGCGGCGCCCGAGGCCTCGACCGCGGCCTCCAGCGCCCGCTCGCACGCCCCGGCCGCGGCGCCGAGCGAGGGTGCCAGCTCCGCCACGCTCGCGCGCGCGAGCGCGCCCCGCTCGGCGAGCGAGGACGCGGGAACGGGCGTGCAGCCCGCAGCCGCGTGGAGCGCCGCCAGCGCCTCGACGAGCCCCGCGAGCTGGGCGGACTCGACGCGCCCCTGGGCGACCCGCACGTCGAGCCGGTCTGCGATCCAGGGGGCGTGCGGCGCGGAGGGGTTCGCGTCGGAAGGCATGATCCTCTTCCCCTGCCACGGGGACGACGGCTCGCGCAGCCCGCGAGCCGACACGACCCGAGCTTCGCCGATGCTCGCGGCGTGACGAGGCGCGGGATTACGAACGCGTTGCATCACCCGCAGGGCCGCCGGCGTCCGCGTGCGGGCCGTCGTCCCGAGCGTAGCCGGCGCCGTGCAGCGCGGCGCGGATCTCGTCGAGCACCGCCGGGTCGTCGATCGTCGCGGGCGCGCTCCAGGGCCCGGCGTCGGCGATCCGCCGCATGGTGCCGCGCAGCACCTTGCCGGAGCGCGTCTTCGGCAGGCGCGGCACCACGAGCACCTGGCGCAGCGACGCCACCGGCCCGATCTCCCGGCGCACGGCCTCGACGAGCTCGCGCTCGACGTCGGCCGGCGGACGCCCGAGCGCCGTCGCCTTCAGGACCGCGAGCCCGAGCGGAAGCTGGCCCTTCAGCGCGTCGGCGACGCCGATCACTGCGCACTCCGCGACGTCGGGATGGCGCGCCAGCACCTCCTCCATCGCGCCGGTCGAGAGCCGGTGGCCGGCGACGTTGATCACGTCGTCGGTGCGGCCCATCACCCACAGGTAGCCGTCGGCGTCGAAGTAGCCGCCGTCGCCGGTGGCGTAGTGGCCCGGGAAGCGCTCGAGGTAGGAGCGCACGAAGCCGTCGTCGTCGTTCCAGAGCGTCGGGAGGCATCCGGGCGGGAGCGGGAGGCGCAGCGCGATGTGCCCGGCCGCGCCGGGCGGCAGCTCGGCGCCGGCGTCGTCGAGGACGCGCACGTCGAAGCCGGGCACGGGCTTGGTCGGCGAGCCCGGCTTCACGGGCAGCGGCGCGAGCCCGAGACAGTTCGCGGCGACCGGCCAGCCCGTCTCGGTCTGCCACCAGTGGTCGATCACCGGCACGCCGAGGATCCGGCCCGCCCACTCGACCGTGTCGGGGTCCGCGCGCTCGCCCGCGAGGAAGAGCGCCCGCAGCCGAGGCAGCGCCACGCGGTCGACGCGGGCGCCCTCGGGGTCCTCGCGCTTGATCGCGCGGATCGCCGTCGGCGCGGCGAAGAGCGTGTCGACGCCGTGCTGGGCCGCGACGCGCCAGAAGGCGCCGGCGTCGGGGGTGCCCACGGGCTTGCCTTCGAAGAGGATCGTGGTGCAGCCGAGCAGGAGCGGCGCGTAGACGATGTAGGAGTGCCCGACCACCCAGCCGACGTCGCTCGCCGCCCAGAAGGTCTCGCCCGGGCGCATGCCGTAGACGTGGCGGAGGCTCCAGGCGAGCGCGACGGCGTGGCCCCCGTGGTCGCGCACGACGCCCTTCGGCTTGCCCGTGGTGCCGCTCGTGTAGAGCACGTAGAGCGGGTCGGTGGCGGCGACCGGGACGCAGCCGGCCGGTGTCGCGCCGGCGACGAGCTCGCGCCAGTCGAGGTCGCGGCCCGGGCGCAGCGGCCAGCGGAGCTCCGGGCGCTGCAGCACCACCACGCGCGCGGGCGGAGACGCGGCGCGCTCGAGCGCGCCCTCGACGAGCGGCGCGTAGGCGAGCGTGCGCGAGGGCTCGAGCCCGCACGAGGCCGTCAGCAGGAGCTTCGGGCGCGCGTCGTCGATGCGGGCGGCGAGCTCGCGCGCGGCGAAGCCGCCGAACACCACCGAGTGGACCGCGCCGAGGCGGGCACAGGCGAGCATCGCCACCACCGCCTCGGGCACCATCGGCATGTAGACGAGCACGCGGTCGCCGCGGTGCACGCCGAGGCCGGCCAGCGCGCCCGCCAGGCGCGCGGTCTCGTCGAGCAGCTCCGCGTACGAGAGCACCCGCACGGCGCCGGTCATCGCGCTGTCCCAGACCAGAGCGGGCTGCGCGCCACGGCCGGCCGCCACGTGGCGGTCGAGGGCGTTGTGGCACGTGCTGGTGACGCCGCCCGGGAACCAGCGCACGAAGGGCGCGCGCGCGTCGTCGCGCACCCGTTCGAAGGGGTGGAACCACTCGATCGCCGCCGCCGCCTCGGCCCAGAAGCCGTCCGGATCCGCGAGCGAACGGGCGTGCAGCTCTTCCTGGCTTGCCATGACCCCTCCCGTCGAGGACCACGAGGGTAGACGGGCCGCGTCGGGATCTCCCCCGACGGGCGCGGGATGCTAGGATCGGCGCGTTCCACCGACGGGAGACGACGCCTTGGAAGCCCCCCTCTTCTCGGATCCGATCGCCCTCGGGATCGCCGCGATCGTCCTGATCGGCGCGTTCCTGGTCGGCCTCGCGATCGGCCGCCGCCGCTCGCGCGACGCCGTCGAGCGCGCCCGCGAGATGGAGGACCGCCTCCAGCTCGCCGAGGACGAGATGAACCGCTACCGGAACGAGGTCTCCGACCACTTCGGGCAGACCTCGAAGCTCCTGCGCGACCTGACGCTCCAGTACCGGAGCGTCTACGAGCACCTGGCCGAGGGCGCCCGCACGCTCTGCCCCGAGGCCGGCACGCTGCTGCCCGGCAGCCTCGCCGAGGCGGCGCTCCCCGCCGAGGCCTCCGAGCCTCCGCGTACGAACGGCGCCGCCGCGCCGGCCGCCGACGACGCGCAGCTCGACCTGCTCGAGCACACCGACACCTGGCACGAGGAGGCCGGCGCCGGGCGCGAAGCGCTCGAGCCGCTCCTCGACGAAGAGCTCGAGGCGGCGGAGCAGCGGCCGGCCTAGCGTCCCCAGCCGGCAGCGACGGCTCGAGACCTCGACGGCGAACCTCCGACGAAGGACGGCTAGCGGGCCGCCGCGACGAGCCCGCTCTCCCGCAGCGCGTCCTCGACGAAGCGGCGCACGGGGGCGTGCAGGCCGAAGGTGCAGTGGGCGCCCGGGTACCAGTGGATGGCCGGGCGCTCCCAGTGGCGCCAGAGGTCGCGCACGTGGTCGGGCGGCACGAGCTGGTCGGCGCTGCCGCCGAAGACGAAGCGCCGCTCGCGCGCGAGCTTCGGCTGCAGCACGAGCGGCGAGACGACCTTCTTGAGGTCGGTGGTCTCGCCGAGCCCGATGCCGGCCTCCTCGGCCCGGCGCAGCGAGTCGGCGGGACCGTGCTTCCACGAGAGCCGGGCGAAGTCGGTGGCCGGGATGCCGGCGATCCCGCACGCGAAGCCAGGCTCGAGCGAGCTGACGAGCGCCGTGCTGTAGCCGCCGAGCGAGAGGCCGTAGACGCCGACCGCCGCCGCACCCTGCGCGCGCACCCACGACACGATCCGGCGGACGTCCCAGGCGGTCTGCGCGAGCGCGTGCACGGTGTCGAGGAGTTCCCCCGAGAGGAAGCCGTCGCCCGACATGCGCCGGATCCGACGTGGCCCGTGGACCGGGAGCACCGGCATCACCAGGTTCAGGCCCAGCCGATCGTGCAGCCAGGCCGGGCGGAAGGCACCGAAGTCGACCAGCGGCGTGCCCATCTGGTAGCCGTGGATGCAGACGAGCCAGGGCCGGCCGCCGCCGTCGCCGCCGTGGCGCAGCACCCAGGCGTGCGCCGTCCGGCAGGGCGCGTAGGAGAGCCAGCGCTCGCGGCCGGGCTCGTCCGGGTGCGGCTCGTAGCCGCTGTCGAACGAGAGGTGCTCGAAGGCGACGCCGCGCGCCCGGCTGCGCTCGAGCGCGGGCTTCTCGAGCGCCGGAGGCTCGCGGTGATACGAGGCGGGGTCGGCCACCCAGCCGCGCTCCGCGAAGAGGGCGAGCGCCGCGCGCACCTCGGCGGCCACCCGCTCGCTGCTGCCGCGCAGCGCGCGTGCGGGCGCGGTCAGCGTCATCTGGCTCAGCACGGCGGAGTCCACCGCCACCTCGAGCGACGTGCGCAGGGTGTGCGGAGGCTGCGGGACGTCCTCCCAGGGCTCGAGGAGCCGCAGGCCGAGGTGGCCCACCGCCCAGGCCGAGGCGAAGGAGAGCGCGCCCAGCACGGCGGCGCCGCCGAGCCCGAGCCACAGGATCGCGAGCGGGGTCGTGACGAGGCCTGCCAGGGCGCCGAGCGCACCGAAGTGACGCTCGCGCGGGTCGCCCGGCCAGAGCAGGTTCGAGACGCCCGACGCCGTGAGCAGCAGGCCCGCCGGCGCCGAGCACAGGAGGGGAAGCGTGCCTGCGCCGGCGCCCCAGGCGAGCCAGAGCAGGCCCGCGGCGACGAGGACCCAGGCCTCCTGGCGCCAGAACGGACGCTCGCGGTCGATCGCGCGCACCGTGCGGCCGGCGGCCGCCTCCGCGGGGCTGGCGTTCTCCTGCTCGTGTCGCGCTTCGCGGGCGGCCATCGCGTCCCTCTCCCGTCGTCCCGCGCCGACGATAGCGCCCGGCCGCCGGCGTCGTCCTTGCGATAGGATGGCGGCGTGCCCGACCACGCTCTCGAAGGGGAAGCGCTCTGGCCCGCGGCGGGCGCCGCCGGCTCGGGGCGCCGCGTGGTGCTGCTGCTCGACGCCGCGACCCCGCTCGAGCGGCGCCTGCTCGAAGGCTGGATCGACCGCCATCGGCCGGCCGACACCGGCGGCGGCACGCCGGGGACGGACCTGCTCGCGCTGCCACCCTCGCGCCGGCGGCGCCGGGGGCGCCGGGGGCCGCCGGGCGGCCCCGATCCGCGCATGGAGGCGCTGCTCTCCGAGGGCGACGACCCGCTGCTCGCGCCGCTGCGCGTGATCTGGCTCGCGCCCGAGCGGCCGGACGGCGATCGCGCGGTCACCCTGCCCCAGCTCCTGACGAGCGGCGACCCGCACGACCCGGGACCGTGGCGGCAGCGCTGGATCCTCGCCCGCGCGCGCGAGCGCTGCCGGATCGTGGCCGGTGAGCCCGCGCCGCTCTCGGAGCTGCGCGAGCGCTGGCTCGCGGCGGGCGGCGCCGGGGCGGCCGAGACCAGCGGGCTGTGCGAGTTCGTGATCCGCCAGGCGCACCTCGCGCTCGAGCGCAGCGAGCGGCGGCTGCGCGGCGCCCGCTACAAGGTCCCACGCCTGGTCCACGAGGACATCCTCGCGCGCCCCGCCTTCCGGGGCGCGCTCGCGCGCCTGGCGCGCCAGCTCGGGCGCTCCGAGGACGCGGTCGCGCGCGAGGCGTCGCGCGACCTGCGCGAGATCGCCGCGGCCACGAGCCCGATCATGGTCGACCTCGCCGACCAGCTATTCCGCTTCGTCTACACGCGCGGCTACGACGCCGAGCTGCGCTACGACCGCGCCCGGCTCGAGGAGATCGCCGCCCTCTCGCAGCGCCACCCGGTGGTGTTCCTCCCGAGCCACCGCTCCAACCTCGACCACCCCGTCCTGCACGCGATGCTCTACGAGAACGGGCTCCCGCCGAACCACACCGCCGGCGGCATCAACATGAACTTCTTCCCGATCGGGCCGCTGGTGCGGCGCGCCGGGGTCTTCTTCATCCGCCGCTCCTTCAAGGACGACGAGGTCTACAAGCTGGTCCTGCGCTCCTACGTCGACTACCTGATCGAGAAGCGCTTCTCCCTCGAGTGGTACGTCGAGGGCGGGCGCTCGCGCTCCGGCAAGCTGCTGCCGCCCCGCTTCGGGCTGCTCGCCTACGTGGTGGACGCCTACCGCCGCGCGCGCAGCGACGACGTGTTCCTGATCCCGGTCTCGATCGCCTACGACCAGATCCAGGACGTCGGCGACTACGTGGCCGAGCAGCGCGGGGCCGCCAAGGAGCGCGAGGGCTTCGGCTGGTTCGTGCGGCTCGTGCGGCGCATCCAGCGCGAGGGCCGCATCCACATCCGCTTCGGCGAGCCGCTCTCGCTCGCCAAGGCGCTCGGCCCTCCCGACCCGGGCGCCGAGCCGAACCCCGACGAGGAGAGCCTGGCGCTCCAGAAGATCGCCTTCGACGTGTGCGTCCGGATCAACGACGCGACGCCGATCACCCCGGCCTCGCTGGTGACGCTGGCGCTGCTCGGCGTCGGCGACCAGGCGCTCACGGTCCCCGAGACGGTGCGCTCGCTCGAGCGGATCCTCGAGTACGTGGAGCGGCGCGAGCTGCCGGCCGTTGGCGACCTCGAGCTGCGCACGCCGGAGGGGGTGCGCTTCGCGCTCGAGGAGCTGGTGCGCACGGGCGTCGTCGAGCGCTTCGACGAGGGACCCGAGGCCGTCTACCGGATCGGCGCGGACAAGCACCTGGCCGCCGCCTACTACCGGAACACGGTGATCCACTTCTTCGTGACCAGCGCGATCGCGGAGCTCGCGCTCCTGCGCGCGGCCGAGGAGCACGCGGGCGATCGCCGCGCCCGCTTCTTCGACGAGGCGCTGGCGCTGCGCGACCTGCTCAAGTTCGAGTTCTTCTTCCCGGAGCGCGAGCGCTTCGTGGCCGACCTGCGCCGCGAGGTGGCCTTCCACGACGCCGACTGGGAGCGCCGTCTCGACGAGGGGCCCGAGGAGATCTTCGCGCTGGTGCGCCGCTTCCGGCCGCTGTCGTCGCACCGGGTGGCGCGGCCCTTCCTCGAGTCGTACCGGATCGTGGCCGACGCGCTCGAGCTGTGGGGTGTGGAGCGGCCGCTCGAGCGAGGCGAGTTCCTCTCGCGCTGCCTCGCGCTCGGCCGGCAGTACGTGCTGCGCCGGCGCATCCACTCCGCGGAGTCGGTCTCGAAGAGCTACTTCGAGACGGCCCTCAAGCTGGCCGACAACCGCCGGCTGCTGGCGCCGGACGCGCCGCTCCTGGCGGCGCGGCGCGCGGCCTTCGCCGCCGAGCTGGCCGGCGCCGTGCGGCGCATCGACGCGGTCGACGCGCTGGCCGCCGCGCGCCGCTCGGGCATCGTCGCCTGAGCGCTTTCTTGACGGCCCCGCGCGCGCTGGCTACCCCGGCGCCCATGCAGGGAGAGGACGGCCCGGGGCTCGCGGTGTCGCTTCGCGGCGTCCACCGGACCTTTCGCAGCGCGAGCGGCGATGCGGTCGAGGCCATGGCGGGCGTCGACCTCGAGGCCGCGCCCGGCGAGTTCGTCGCGCTGCTCGGACCGTCGGGCTGCGGCAAGTCGACACTGCTTCGGATCGTCGCAGGGCTCGATCGCCAGGACGCCGGCGTGGTGCAGGTCGGCGGGCACCCCCCTGCGCTGCGGCCCGGCAGCGAGCATCCCAAGCTCGCCTTCGTGTTCCAGGACGCACACCTGCTGCCCTGGCGCGACGTGCTCGGCAACGCCGCGCTGCCCCTCGAGCTGCTCGGCCGGCCCGCCGCCGAGTGCCGGGCCGCGGCCCGCGCAGCGATCGAGCAGGTGGGGCTCGCCGAGGCCGCCGGCCGGACGCCGGCCGAGCTCTCGGGGGGCATGCGCATGCGCGTGTCCCTGGCCCGCGCGCTGGTCACGCGCCCGCGCCTGCTGCTGCTCGACGAGCCCTTCGCCGCACTCGACGAGATCACGCGCCAGGACCTCGACGACCAGCTGCGCACGCTCTGGGCGGCCACCGGCACCACGGTGCTCTTCGTCACCCACTCGATCGGGGAAGCGGCCTTCCTGGCCGAGCGCGCGGTGGTCCTGACGCAGCGTCCGGCGCGGGTCGTGCTCGAGCACCGTATCGACCTGCCGCCCGAGCGCTCCGCGGCGCTGCGCGCGGACCCGCGCTTCGCTCGGGAGACGGGCGTGCTGCAGGACGCCCTGCGCCGGGGCAGCGAGGGGACCGATCCGCCGCCGAGCGCCCCGCGATGAGGCGCATCGGGGAGCGTTTCGGTCCGCCTCTCGCCACCTTCGTCGCGACGATGGCCGTGGCCGAGGTGGTGGTGCGCACGACGGGCGTGTCGCCGCTGCTCGTCCCGGCTCCCTCCGCGGTGGCGCGCGCGGCCTGGAGCCAGGGCGGAATCCTGTGGCCGGCGCTCGCCGCGACGACCGGGGCCGTCCTCGTGGGCCTGGCGACGAGCGCCGCCGTGGGCATCCTGGCCGCCGTGGCCCTCGCCACCTCGCGCTGGGTGGAGCGCGCCTTCTACCCCTACGCGATCTTCTTCCAGATCGTGCCGATCGTCGCGATCGCCCCGCTGCTCGTGATCTGGTTCGGCTACGGCCGCCGGGCCGTGATCGCGGCGGCCTTCATCGTCTCGGTCTTCCCGGTGATCGCGAACACGCTGGCGGGCCTGCGCTCGGTCGACCCCGCCTTGCGCGACCTCTTCCGGCTCTACGGCGCCGGGCGGCGCGCGCGGCTGCTCGCGCTCGAGCTGCCCTGGGCGCTGCCCGACGTGCTGACCGGCCTGCGCGTGGCCGCGGGGCTCGCCGTGATCGGCGCGATCGTGGGCGAGTTCGTGGGCGGTGGCGGGCTCGGCGTGGTGGTGCTCGAGGCGATGCGCCAGCAGCGCACCGACCTGGTGTTCGCCGCCGTGCTCCACGCCTCGCTGCTCGGGCTCGCGCTCTTCGCCGCCGTCAACGGGCTCGCCCATCTCCTCTTGCGGCGCTGGCACGTCTCGGAGGTCGTCTCGTGAAGCGTCCCGGATCCTGGCTGCTCGCCGCGTGCCTGCTCGCCGGCGCGGTCGCCTGCTCGGGCGGCGAGCCGGCGGATGGCGCGCTCTCGATCGCCCTCAACTGGAAGCCGGAGCCGGAGTTCGGCGGCCTCTACGAGGCGCGCCGCGCGGGCGCCTTCGCGCGGCGCGGCCTCGTCGTCGAGATCACCGGGGGGCCCGGTGCCCCGGTCGTGCAGATGGTCGCCTCCGGGCAGGTCGCCTACGGGATCGCCGCGGCCGACGAGGTGCTGATGGCCCGCGACCGCGGGACCGACATCGTGTCGGTGTACGCGACCTACCAGACCAACCCGCAGGGCATCATGGTACGCGCGAGCCGCGGTCTCGGATCGCTCGACGAGCTCTTCGACGGCGAGCCCGGAACGCTCGCCGTCGAGCCGGGGCTCTCCTACGTCCAGTGGTTCCGGAATCGCTACGACCTCTCGCGGTGGCGGATCGTTCCCTACACCTACAGCATCGCGCCCTTCCTCTCCGATCCGAAGCTCGCCCAGCAGGTCTTCGTCACCTCCGAGCCGATCGCGGTCCGGCGCGAGGGCGTCGAGCCGACGGTGTTCCTGATCGCCGATTCGGGCTTCGACCCCTACGCCGCGGTCGTGATCACGCGGGGGGACCGGGTGCGGGAGCGCCGCCGCGAGGTGGACGCCTTGGTCGCCGCCCTGCGCGAGGGCTGGCGCGGCTACCTCGACGACCCCGGGCCCACCAACGCGGAGATGGGTCAGCTCAACCGCGAGATGGACGCCGAGACCTTCCGCCTCGCTGCCGCGGCGCAGGCCCCGCTCGTCGAGACCGCCTTCACGCGCACGCACGGACTGGGGGCGATGTCGCTGGAGCGCTGGACGCAGCTCGGCAAGCAGCTCCGCGAGCTCGCGCTGATCGACAAGGAGCCGGTACCGCAGGCGTGCTTCGTGGTGCTCGAGGGCGGCGCGCGGTAGCGGAGCGCTGGCTATGATCCCGCCTCGCGAAGGAGGGGACGTGCCGAAGAGCAACGCGCCGAAGCGCAGGGCGGGCGCGAAGAGCACCGGGGCCGCGCATCGGCTCGATCCCGAGGTCCGCCCGAGCGCGTACCGGCTCGTCCTCGACGTGGACCCCACGCGCGGGCCGGCCTACCAGGGCGAGGTGGAGATCCGCGTCCGGCTCGGTGCCGCCCGCCGCCGGATCGAGCTGCACGCCGCGGAGCTCGGGATCGGGAGCGCCCGCGTCGAGAGCGCAAAGGGCTCGGCCGCCGCGCGCGTGCGGCTCGATCCGGCGCGGCAGACCGTGACGCTCGAGCTCGCGCGGCCGGTGGGTCCCGGCGAGGCGACGCTGCGGGTCGCCTTCTCGGGGCGCCTGCGCGGCGACCTGCGCGGGCTCTACGCCGCCTCCGCCGGCCCCCACCGCTACGCCTTCACGCAGCTCGAGGCCGCCGAGGCGCGCCGCTTCTTCCCCTGCTTCGACGAGCCCGCGATGAAGGCGCGCTTCACGCTCGTGGTAGAGACGCGCGCCGGGCTGGCGACCGTCTCGAACGCGCCGATCGCGCGCAGCGAGAAGCTCCCGGGCGGCCGCCAGCGCGTGCACTTCGCCGAGACCCCGAAGCTCTCGACCTACCTCGTGGCGCTCGGCGTGGGCGCGCTCGAGCGCTCGCGCGCGGTGAAGCTGGGACCGACCGAGATCCGTGTCTGGCACGTCCCCGGCAAGGGCGGGCTCGTCGGCTTCGCGCTCGAGGCGGCCCGCGCGACGCTGGCGCGGCTCGAGCGCTGGTTCGCCCTGCCCTATCCCTACGCGAAGCTCGACCTGGTGGCGGTGCCCGACTTCGAGGCCGGTGCCATGGAGAACGCGGGCGCCGTCTTCTTCCGCGAGAACCTGCTGCTGCTCGACGCGAAGAGCGCGACCCTCGCGGAGCAGAAGCGCGCCGCCGAGGTGATCTGCCACGAGCTCGCCCACATGTGGTACGGCGATCTCGTCACGATGGCCTGGTGGGACGACCTGTGGCTCAACGAGGCCTTCGCCACCTGGATGGCCTTCGCGATCGTCGACGACTGGAAGCCCGAGTGGAAGATGTGGCAGGACTTCCAGCACCACCGGGCGGCGGCGCTGCGCCTCGACGCGCTGGCGCACACCCACCCGATCCACACGGACGTGCGGACGCCCGCCGAGGCCACCGAGAACTTCGACCTGATCACCTACGAGAAGGGCGCCTCGGTGGTGCGCATGCTCGAGCGCTACCTCGGGCCGGCGACGTTCCGCAAGGGCGTGCGCGCCTACATCCGCCGCCACCGCGAGTCGAACGCCGTCGCCGCCGACCTGTGGCAGGCGCTCGCGCACGCTGCCGGCGAGCCCGTCGAGCCGATCGTGCGGGGCTGGATCGAGCAGGCGGGACTGCCGGTGCTGTCGCTTGCGACCGTGCGCCGCAACGGCCGGACGATCCTGCAACTGCGCCAGGAGCGCTTCCGCGCGCGACCGGCGTCCCGGAAGGCGGCATCCTCGAGAGCCGGCGCGAGCGCGGCGGGGCAGCGCTGGCCGATCCCCTGGGTGGGCCGGGTGGCGGGCGCGCGGGGCCGCCCGCGGCTCGTGCGCAAGCTCGTGCGCGCCGCCCGCGACCGCGTCGACCTCGGCCCCGGCACCCCCCGCTTCGTCCATGGCAACGCCGACGAGGGCGGCTTCTTCCGCCCGCTCCACGACGCCGCCGGCACCCGCGCGCTCGCCCGGCACCTGCCGGCCCTCTCCGCCGTCGAGCGCATGGGCCTCGTCGACCACCAGTGGGCGCTGGCCCGCGCGGGGCGCGCGCCGCTCGGCGACCTCCTCGCGCTGGTGGATCGGCTCGGCGACGAGCCCGAAGCCGACGTGCTGACCGCACTCCGCGGGCCGCTCGCCTTCCTCGAGGACCGCCTCGCACCGGCGCTCGGTGAGCGTGCCGTCGAGGCCTTCCGCGACCGGGTGGCCGAGCGCTTCGGCCCTGCGCTCGCCGAGATCGGCTGGGACCCGCCGCCGCGCGAGCCGGTCACGACGCGCGTGCGGCGCGGGGTGCTGGTGGGCCTGCTCGGCGACGTCGCCGCCTGGCCGCCGGTGCTGGCCACCGCAGCGAAGCGCTTCGACGCCTACCTGGCCCGCCGCGACGCGCTCGACCCGAACCTCGCCGATGCGGTGGTGGCGCTGGCGGCGCGGACCGGCGACGCCACGCGCTACGAGGCGATGTTCGCCGCCTTCGAGGCCGCCGCGACGCCCCAGGAGCGGCGGCGCTTCCTGCTGGCGCTGGCGGACTTCCGCGATCCGAGGCTCGTGCAGCGGAGCCTCGCGCTCTGCCTCACGCCGCGGATCCCCACCCAGGACGTCGCGATCGTGCTCGCGCGCCTGCTCGCGAACCCCGCGGCACGCGCCGCCGCCTGGGCCTTCACGAAGCAGCACTGGGCCCGGCTGCGCCGGCGCATGCCGCCGATGCTCGCGACGCGGCTCGTCGAGGCGACACCGGCGCTCGGCGCCCGCGCGCGCGCCGACGTGGCGCGCTTCTTCCGCGCGCATCCGCTGCCGGCCGGCGCGCGTGCCCTCGAGCAGGCGCTCGAGCGCTTCGAGCTCGACGCCGCCTTCTGCCGCCTGGCGCGGCGGGACCTCGCGCGCTGGCTGGAGGGCTAGGCGGGCATGCGCCAGGTCTGGATCCCGAAGGCCGGCCCGCCCGAGGTGCTGGAGCTCCGCGAGGCGCGCGATCCCCTGCCCGGCCCCGGCGAGGTGCGGATCCGGGTCGACGCCGCCGGCCTGAACTTCGCCGACGTGATGGGCCGGCTCGGGCTCTACCCGGACCTCCCGCCGATGCCGGTCGTGCCGGGCTACGAGGTGGCCGGCCGGATCGACGCGGTGGGCCCCGGCACCTTCCCCGACTGGGTCGGGCGCGACGTCCTCGCGATGACGCGCTTCGGCGGCTACGCGGACGTGGTGTGCGTCCCCGAGCGCCAGGCCTTCACGCGCCCGGAGGGCATGGGTGCCGACGCGGGCGCGGCGCTGCCGGTGAACTACCTGACCGCCTTCCAGCTCGTCGAGGTGATGGGGAGCCTGCGCGCGGGCGACACCGTCCTGATCCACTCCGCCGGCGGGGGCGTCGGGATCGCGGCGATCCAGCTCGCGCGCCGGATCGGCGCGCGCGTGATCGGCACCGCCTCGGCCGGCAAGCACGAGGCGCTGCGTGCGATGGGGGTCGAGCACTGCATCGACTACCGGAACGAGGATTTCGCCGCACGCGCGCGCGCGCTCACGGGCGGGCGCGGCGTCGAGCTGATCCTCGATGCGGTCGGCGCGACGTCGTTCCGCGACGGCTTCCGCGTGCTCGCGCCGACCGGCCGCCTCGGCATGTTCGGCCTCTCGGCCGCGGCGACCGACAAGCGCCGCCGGCCGCTCGCCGCGCTGCGGGCCGGCCTCGCGACGCTGCGGCTGCGCTGGGGACCGCTCGGGCTCATGAACGAGAACAAGGGCGTCTTCGGCGTGAACCTCGGCCACCTCTGGGAGGAGGGCGAGCGCGTGGCGGGCTGGATGGAGACCCTGCTCGGCTACTGGCGCGACGGCGCGATCCGCCCCGTCGTCGCCGAGCGCTTCCCCTTCGCTCGCGCCGCCGAGGCGCACCACTACGTGCAGGACCGCCGCAACCTCGGGAAGGTGCTGCTCGTGCCGTGACGCCCCGTGGCGCCACCGCCCGTGCGGCCGAGCCCGCGCCGGCTCAGGGCGCCTTCGGCGCGGGGGCCGCCGCGGGCGCGGGCGCGGGGGCGGACTCCGCCGCCGGCGCCGCGGGGGCGGGCCTTGCCACCGGGGCCGCAGGGGCGGGAGCCGGCCTCGGCGGCGCGGCGGCGGCCGGTGCGGGGAGCGCCGGGGCCGCGGCCGGCGGAGGCGGCGGGGGCACCGGCAGCCCGAGCCGCTCGAGCTCGCCGTCGATCACCGCGGCGAACTGCGCCAGGCTGCGACCGCCGGAGACCGGGAGGCCGTTGACGTAGAAGGCCGGCGTCCCGGCCACCCCGGCGGCCTTGCCCGCCGCCACGTCCGCGTCGACGTGGGCGGCGTGGCGCTTCTCGGCGAGGCAGGCGTCGAAGGCGGCCCGGTCGAGGCCGATCTGCGACGCGTAGCTCTCGAGCTGGGCCTTCTCGAGCTTGGGCGAGTTGCGGAAGAGCGCCTCGTGATACGTCCAGTACTGGCCCTGGTCGGCGGCGCACAGGGCCGCCTCCGCGGCGAGACGCGCCTGGGGGTGGAGGTTGTCGAGCGGGAACTGGCGGAACTCGACACGAACTTGCGTCGGGTAGCGTTCCAGCACTTGCGAGACGACGGCCTCCGCGCTCTTGCAGAAGGGGCACTGGTAGTCGCTGAACTCCACCACCGTGATCGGCGCATCGGCCGGGCCGCGCGCGGGTCCCTCACCGCCGATCTCGAAGCGCGGCGCCTCGAGCACGCTTTCGAAGCCGGTCGAGGCACGCAGGCTGGTCAGGTACTCCTCGACCGCCTTCTGGCGCGCCTGCTGCTCGAGCTGGCGGCGGATCGACGGCTGGAGCTGCGCGAAGTCACGGCCCGCGTAGCGATCCTTGTTCTGCTCGTAGAAGGCCTTCACCTCCTCGTCGCTCACGGCTGCTCGTTTGTCGAGCTCCTCGCGCAGCAGGGTGTCGCGGTCCTTCCCGGTCTGCGCCACCGCGGTCTCCATGGCCTGCTCGACGGCCATCTGCTCGAGCGCACGCTTGCGGACCTCGTAGAGCCGCGAGGGGTTGCGGTTGCCGGTGGCGTTCTCGAAGAGCTTCTCGCGGATCCACTCGTCGACGTCGCCCACCGTCACGTCGCGGCCCGCGAAGCGGCCGGCCAGCTCGTCCTCGCCGCCGGCGGCCTCCGGCGCCGGCGCGCCCGGGGCGGAACGCTCGGCCGGCGGGGAGCAGGCGGACGCCGCCAGCAGCACGAGTGCCGCGGCGAGCCGGAAGGAGTGGCGGGCGGAATGCATGGAACCTCCTGGGGTCCGGGGGCGCGGCATCATAGCAGCCCGCAAGCGAGCCGATCAGCCAGCCCGCCCTAGGGCACCGCTTCGAGACTCCAGATCCGTGCCGCGTATTCGCGAACGGCGCGGTCGGAGGAGAATCGGCCCACCCGGGCCACGTTCAGGATCGCACGCCGCGACCAGGCGTCGGCGTCCCGGAAGTCGTGGGCCACCCGTTCCTGCGCCTCCCGGTAGGACTCGAAATCCGCCAGCACGAAGTAGGGGTCGCCGTGGTCGAGCAGGTTCTCGAGGATCGGGCGGAAGACGCCGGGCTCGCCCCGCGAGAAGCGGTCGGCGCCGATCGCGTCGAGCACGCGGCGGATCGCCGCACTCGACTCGTAGCGCTCCCGAGGGTCGTATCCGCCGTGCATGCGCAGCTCCTCGACCTGCTCGGCGCGCAGGCCGAAGAGGTAGAAGTTGTCCGCACCGACCGCCTCGCGGATCTCGACGTTGGCGCCGTCCAGCGTGCCGATCGTGAGGGCGCCGTTGAGCGCGAGCTTCATGTTGCCGGTGCCGGAGGCCTCGAAACCCGCGGTCGAGATCTGCTCGGAGAGGTCTGCGGCGGGAATGATCTTCTCGGCCAGCGACACGCGGTAGTCGGGGACGAACGCCACCCGCAGCAGCCCCGCGGTGCGCGGGTCGTGGTTCACGACCTCCGCCAGGTTGCAGAGCAGGTGGATCACGAGCTTTGCCATCCAGTATTCGGGCGGGGCCTTGCCCGCGAACAGGCAGGCGCGCGGCGCCGCCGGCACGAGCCCGTCCTCGGCGATCTGGAGGTAGAGATGGATCCCGTGCAGCGCGGCCAGAAGCTGGCGCTTGTACTCGTGGATGCGCTTGACCTGGACGTCGAAGATCGCATCGGGGTCGAGGGCGGCGCCACCGCCGAGCGACACCTCGCGCGCCAGCCGCTCCTTGTTGGCGCGCTTCACGGCGCGGAACTCGGCACGGAAGCCCGGGTCGCCAGCCAGGGGCTCGAGCCCGGCGAGCCGGTCGAGGTCGGTGATCCAGTCGCACCCGAGGCGCGCGTCGATCGCGCGCGCCAGGCCGGGGTTCGCCTTGGCGAGCCAGCGCCGCGGCGTGACCCCGTTCGTGACGTTGCGGAACTTCTCGGGCCACAGCTCCGCGAAGTCGGGCAGGAGTCGCGTCCGCACCAGCTCCGAGTGCAGCGCCGAGACGCCGTTCACGGTGTGGCTTCCCACCACGGCCAGATGGGCCATGCGCACGTGCTTGGGTGCCGCCTCGTCGAAGATCGAGAGCCGCCGCATGCGCTCGACGTCGCCCGGCCAGCGCAGCTCCACCGCTGCCAGGTGGTGGGCGTTCAGGTCCTCGATGATCTGGAGATGGCGCGGCACCACGCGCGCCAGGAGCGGGCGCGGCCAGTGTTCGAGCGCCTCGGGCAGCAGCGTGTGGTTGGTGTAGGCGAAGCTGCCGCGGGTCAGCTCGACGGCGCGGTCGAAGCCCATGCCGTGCTCGTCCACCAGCAGCCGGATCCACTCGGCGATCGCCAGCGCGGGATGGGTGTCGTTGAGCTGGATCGCCACCTTGGCGGGCAGCGCGTCGAGGCTCGAGCGCGTCTCCAGGTACTGCGAGAGGACGTCGCGCAGCGAGCAGGCGACGAAGAAGTACTCCTGGAGCAGCCGCAGCTCCTTGCCCTGTTCGGTCGAATCGGAGGGATAGAGCAGCGCCGAGATGCGCTCGATCGAGAGCTTGCGCTCGAAGGCGCGCAGGTAGTCGCCGCGGTGGAAGATCTCGATGTCGAACTCGTCGGGTGAACGCGCCGAGAAGAGCCGCAGCCGGTTCACGGTGCGAGCGCCCCAGCCGGCCACCGGCATGTCGTAGGGAACGCCCACGATCACGCGCCAGTCGTGCCAATCGGCGGCACCGTGCGAGCGGCGCCGGGCGCGCCCGTAGACGGGCACCCAGCAGGCGCGCTCGGGACGCTCGATCTGCCAGGCAGCGCCCACGCGCCGCCACGGCTCCGGGTACTCGCGCTGCTGATTCCCCTCG
Organism: Deltaproteobacteria bacterium; assembly: GCA_035063765.1. Classification (NCBI taxonomy): domain Bacteria; kingdom Pseudomonadati; phylum Myxococcota; class Myxococcia; species Deltaproteobacteria bacterium. The sequence continues at coordinate 55,025 of JAPSFT010000013.1, read as the reverse complement.
ATCGCCTGGCGGAACAACCCGTAGTCGTAGTTGATGCCGTAGCCGAAGCCCGGCAGGTCGAGGGTCGCGAGCGAGTCGAGGTAGCAGGCGGCGAGCCGGCCGAGGCCACCGTTGCCGAGCGCCGCATCGGGCTCCGCCTCGACGACCTCCTCCCAGTCGACGCCGAGGGCCTCGAGCGAGCGCTCGACGGTGTCGAGGAGCCCCAGGTTCAGCAGCGTATTGCCGAGCGCCCGCCCCATCAGGAACTCGACCGACAGGTAGTAGAGGCGCTTGGCGCCGGCGCCGGCGTAGCGGCGCTCGCTCTCGAACATGCGCTCGATCAGGGGCTCGCGCGCGGCGAGCGCGAGGGCCGCCACGAGATCGCGCGGAGCCGCCTCCTCCCAGCGCTTGCCGATCAGGTAGCGGACGTTGCGGTGGACGGCGGCGAGGAAGGCGCCGGTCCGCGCATCACGGCCGGCGATGCCTCCGGCAGGGACGCCCTCTGCGGGGGCGTCGCCTCCGGAGTCGTCACCTCCGGCGCGTACGTCTCCCCGGCCCGTATCCGGATGCCCCATGCTCGGCATCATAGCCCGCGCCGCGCGCGCAGCGCGCCGAGCTGCGCCGCAACCCGCGGATCCGCGCGCAGCTCCTCGAGCGAGCGAGCCATGCGCCGCGACCAGCTCCGGTGTCGCTCGACCGGGACGCCGGGCACGTTCACGGGCTCGCGCTCGCCCGCCAGGTCGTCGAGCGAGGCGGCCACCAGGACCGAGGGTGCCGCGGCGAGGAGTGCGTGTACGGCAGCGCACAGCTCGGCCTCCGGCGGCTCGCCCTCCCCTTCGAGCAGCCCTTCCTCGCGCAGGAGCGCGAGCAGGCCCGCATGCTCGCGCGCGCGCTCGACCAGCGCCGCCGCGAGCGCCTCGTCGTCCTCGATCTGGCCGGCGCGCCGGCGGATCCGGAGATCCACGCCGTCGCGATGGCCGGCGAGGGGCACGAGGTCGTGGGTCCCGATCGTCGCGAGCGCACGCACCGGCCAGGCCGAGACGGGGCGGAAGCGCGCGCCGTCCCGCTCGAACCAGGCGACCGCCGAGGACAGCACGTCCCACTCGGCGAGCCGTTCGCGGAACTCCGGCGGGACCGTGCCGAGATCCTCGGCGATCACGAGCGCACCCGCCCGCCGGCTCTCGAGCGCGAGCACGCCCAGCATCTCGCCGGCGTGGGCGCGCACGTACGCCCCCTCGCTCCCCGGCCGGCCTTCCGGGATCCAGAACAGCCTCGCCATGGCCATCGCGTGGTCGATGCGCAGCGCGCCGGCGTGGGCGAAGCCCGCCCGCAGGAGCCGGCTCCAAAGCCGGTAGCCGTCGGCGCGCAGGCGGTGGGGGTCGAGCGGCGGGAAGCCCCAGTCCTGGCCGCCGGGCGCGTAGTCGTCGGGCGGAGCGCCGACGGTGGCGCCTTGCGCGAAGAGATCCCGTGCCATCCAGGTGTCGGCCGAGCCCGGTGCCGAGCCGATCGCGAGATCCTGGTAGAGGCCGATCGCGAGCCCGGCCGCGCGCCCGCGCTCGGCGGCGGCCGCGAGCTGGCGGTCGAGCTCGAACTGGAGCCACGCATGGAAGGTGACCGCCTCGGCCTGCTCGCGGCGGAACGCGGCGACCGCCGGGCCGCGGGGATCGCGGAAGGGCTCCGGCCACGCACGCCAGTCGCTGGCGGGGGCACCCGGGGCCCCGAAGCGCTCCGCGAGCGCCTGGTGGGCGGCAAAGTCCTCGAGCGCCTCGCCCTCGTGCGCGCGCCAGGCGCCGAATGCGGCGGCTCGCGGTGTGGAGCCGGACGCCCGGAAGCAGGCGAAGAGCGGGCGCAGGAGCGCGAGCTTCGCGTCGAGCACCGCGCCGTAGTCGATCGTGTGGGCCGCGCGCAGGCGCGCGCGCTCGGCCTGGTACGCTGCGCGGCTCCGCACGGCACGCGCTGCGTCGCACGCCGCGAGCTCCGGCACCGCCTCGACGTCGAGGTAGAGCACGCTGCGATAGAGCCGGCTCACGGGGCTGTAGGGCGTGATCGCGAGCCCGCGCGCGGCGATCGCGTGCAGGGGGTTCACGCCGACGAAGGCGCCGCCCGCCTCGGCGCACCAGGCGAGCAGCGAGCCCAGGTCGCCGAGGTCGCCGAAGCCCTGGTTCGTCCGGCTGCGCAGCGTGTAGAGGTTGGCCCAGAGGCCGAAGGCGCCGCGCGCGCCGGGCCGCTCGTCGACGCCGCACGCCGTGCGCGGCGCCATCACGAAGCGCTGGCGCGCGCGCTGCGCGAAGCCGGCTCCCTGCACCTCGAGCTCGAGCTCGTGGTACCCCGGCGGCGGCGTACAGGGCAGCGGCAGGGTCACCCGGCCCGCCGCGTCCCGCCCGCTCGCCGGCGGCAGGCGCCCCTCGTTGACGTGGGCGGCCCCCCCCTCCTCGTGGAGCGTGAGCCGCCACGAGCCGGTGTCGATCCCGGGCGGGATCCGCAGCGGGACCGCCGGCGCCGAGCCAGCGTACTCGCGCCAGACCAGGACGGGCTCGAGCCAGCGTGCCCGCTCGTGGTCCTCGAGCGCTGCGAGCGCCGACGTGGCGGCCCGCTCGTCGGACGCGTCCACGCGCATCGCCGCGAGCAGCGCCTCGCGCGTCGCATCCGAGGTGACCCGCTCGCGACCCGTCAGGTCCCAGTACGAGGAGACGATGCCGAGCCGCTCCGCGAGCGCGCGCAGCGCCGGCCGGCCGGCGCTCACCCGCCCGCCCCGGCGGCCAGGAGGAGCAGTCCGTGCGCCGCGACCGGCAGCCGCTCGCCTGCGCGGAACGAGCGGCTCCCCTGCGCGCAGGCGCTGTCGAGCAGCTCGCACCAGACGCCCTCCCCTCCTGGATCCGGGAGCAAGAAGCCCTGCGTGCGCGGCCCGCCGTTGAGCAGGAGGAGCACGGTGCGGGCAGCCTGCGGGCGGCCGCGCTCGTCGGCGGGATCCGCCGACGCCGCGGGGATCAGGAGCCCGAGGGCGCGCCGGCTCGCATCGTGCCAGTCCGCCTCCTGCATGGGTCCGCCCTCCGGGCGCAGCCAGGCCACGTCGCCGGGGAGGCCGGGCACCGCCGCCTCGCCGCGGAAGAAGCGCCGGCGGCGGAACACGGCGTTGTCGCGGCGGAGCGCGAGCGCCGCGCGCGCGAAGGCGAGCATCTCGGCGTCGGCGCCCTCCCAGTCGATCCAGGTCCGCTCGTCGTCGATGCAGTAGGCGTTGTTGTTGCCGCCCTGGGTGCGGCCGAGCTCGTCGCCGTGCGAGATCATCGGGACGCCCTGGGCGAGCGCCAGGGTCGCGAACAGGTTGCGGCGCACCCGCGCGCGCAGCTTGCGCACCCGCAGCGAGGCGCTCTCGCCCTCGACGCCCCAGTTGGCGCTCTCGTCGTGACCGCCGTCGCGGTTGCCCTCCCCGTTGGCCTCGTTGTGCTTGCGCGCGTAGCTGACCAGGTCGCGCAGGGTCAGGCCGTCGTGGGCGGCGACGAAGTTGACGCTGGCCTGCGGCGGACGGCCGCCGGCGCCGAAGAAGTCGCTCGAGCCGGCGATCCGCGACGCCAGCTCGGGGAGCTGGCCGCCGTCGCCGCGCCAGAAGCGGCGGGTCGCGTCGCGGAAGCGGTCGTTCCACTCCGACCAGCCGACGGGGAAGCGACCGAGCTGCCAGCCGCCGGGCCCGAGGTCCCAGGGCTCGGCGATCAGCTTGACGCCGGCCAGCACCGGGTCCTGGCGCACGAACTCGAAGAAACGCCCGAAGGGCTCGAACTGGTGGCCGTCGCGCGCGAGCACGGTCGCGAGGTCGAAGCGGAAGCCGTCGACGTGCATCTCCTCGACCCAGTAGCGCAGGCTGTCGAGCACGAGCTGGAGCGCGCGCGGGCGGCCGGTGTCGAGGCTGTTCCCGCAGCCCGTGAAGTCGAGGTACTCGCCGGGCGCGTCGGGACGGTGCCGGTAGTAGCCCGCGTCGTCGAGCCCGCGCAGCGAGAGGGTGGGCCCGTCGGCCCCACCTTCCGGGGTGTGGTTGTAGACGACGTCGAGGATCACCTCGAGGCCCGCCCGGTGCAGGCGCTTCACCATCGTGCGGAACTCGGAGACCTGCTGGCCGAGCGCGCCGCTCGCGAAGCGCGGGTCGGGCGCGAAGAAGCCGAGCGTCATGTAGCCCCAGTAGTTCGGGAGCCCGAGTGCGGCCAGGTGCGCGTCGATCGCGTGGTGCTGCACCGGGAGCAGCTCGACGGCGGTGGCACCGAGCGCGAGCAGGTGCTCGACCACCGGCCCGGCGGCGAGCCCGAGGAAGCGCCCGCGCTGCTCGGCCGGCACGCCCGGATGGCACTGGGTCATGCCCTTCACGTGGCACTCGTAGAGGACGGTGCGGCTCCAGGGCGTGCCCGGCGGCGCGTCACCTTCCCAGTCGAAGCCGTCGTCGAGGAGCACGCCCTTCGGCATCCACCGGGCGGTGTCGCGAGGATCGGGCTCGGCGGGCGACCCGGGGCGCGTGCCGCGCAGCGCTTCGTCCCAGACGACGGGGCCCGAGAGGGCGCGGGCGTAGGGATCGACGAGCAGCTTGGCGGGGTTGCAGCGCTGCCCCGCCTCGGGCCGCCAGGGCCCGTGGGCGCGCAGGCCGTAGAGCTGCCCGGGGCGCAGGCCGAGCAGGCGCCCGTGCCAGACGTCGCCGCTGCGCTCGGGCAGCGCGACGCGTGCCGACTCGACGGCCGCGCCGGGGGTGTCGAAGAGGCACACCTCGATCCGCGTCGCCTGCGAGGACGCGACCGCGAAGTCGACGCCCGCGCCCTGCTCGTCGTGGCGGAAGCGGGCGCCGAGCGGCGCCGGTGCGCCCGGGAGGACGCGCATCCGCTCAGAGCCGCCGCCGGGCTTCGCGCGCGACCGCGGCGAGGAGCGTCTCGTACGCCGCGGCCGGCGCCCGCCACGAGACGTCGAGCGCGAGCAGCCGGCGTGCGACCTTGTCGGCGCCCTGCTCCTGGACCAGGAGCGCCGCGCGCTCGGCCGCGCCGGCGATCGCCGTCGGCGTGAGCGGCTCGAACAGGACGCCGCTCACCCCGTCCTCGATCGTGTCGGCGAGCCCGCCGACGCGATGCGCCACGGGCAGCGTCCCGTAGCGCTGCGCCACGAGCTGGACGAGCCCGCACGGCTCGAAGCGCGAGGGCACGAGCATGCCGTCGGCGCCCGCGTAGATCCGGCGGGCCAGGCCCTCGTCCCAGCCGATCACGACCGCCACCCGCGCCGGGAACCGGCCCGCTGCCGCGCGCAGCCGCTCGGCAAGGAGCGCGTCGCCGTCGCCGAGCAGCACCAGCGAGGCGCCCTGCTCGACGAGCCGGGGGATCGCGTCGGCGAGCACGTCCCAGCCCTTCTGCTCGGCCAGCCGCCCGATCGCGCCGAGCAGGCGCCCGGGTGCGGGTGTCGCCAGGCCGAGCGCGCCGAGCAGCGCCTCGCGGCAGGCGGCCTTCGGCTTCGGGTAGTGCGCGTCGTAGCGGGCCGCCAGCGCCGGGTCCGTCGCCGGATCGTGTCGCTCGACGTCGATCCCGTTCGCGATCCCGACCAGCCGCCGGGCCCGCCAGCGGTAGAGGCCCTCGAGCCCGCCGCCGAAGGCGGCGGTCTGGAGCTCCCCGGCGTGGGTGGGCGACACCGTGACGATGCGGTCGGCCCACACGAGACCGCCCTTCAGGAGGCACAGGTCGCCCCAGAACTCGAGCGCATCGGGATGGAAGAGCTCCGGCGGGAGGCCGGTCAGCGCCATCGCCGAGGCCGCGAAGCGTCCCTGGTAGGCGCTGTTGTGCACCACCTGCACGCAGCCGATCGCGCGGGCGGCGCCGAAGTCGTGGAGGGTGCGCAGGCAGGCGAGCGCGAGCGCCGCGTGCCAGTCGTGGGCCACCAGCACCTCGGGCGTCTCGGCGGCGGCCCGTTCCGCCACCGCGCGCGCAAAGGCGACGAAGCGCAGCGCCTCGCCGGCGCCGGCGGTCCCGTCGTAGAGGCGCGGCCGGTCGTAGAGGGCGGGCAGGTCGAGGAGCAGAACGCGCAGTGCGCCGAGCCGGCCCTCGAGCCAGCGTCCGGCGAGCGCGCCCGCGCCGCCGGGCACCGCGAGCCGCACCGCGCCCGCCTCCGTGAGCGGCGGGAGGGCCGGGCTCTCGAGCGCCCGGCGATGCGCCGGCAGGAGGCAGGTCAGCTCGTGCCCGCGTGCGGCGAGCGCCGCGGCCAGCCCGGCGACCGCCTCGCCGAGGCCGCCCGAGAGCGCGAGCGGCGCCAGCTCGGCGGCCGCGAAGTGCAGGCGCAGGCGGTGACCCTTCCTGGCCGGCATCACTCGACGTCGAACTCGTCGCGCTGGCCGAAGTCCTTGCGGGTCACCACGACGACGCCGCCCTCGCTCACCGTGAAGCGCGCGCGGTCGCGCTCGGCGTCGTAGCCGATCTCCTCGCCGGCCGGGACCGCGACGCCCTTGTCGACCACGCAGCGGCGCAGGCGCGCGCCGCGCCCGACGTCGACGTTCGGGAAGAGCACGCTCTCCGAGACGTGGCTGTAGCTGTTCACGCGCACGCGGTTGGAGACCACGGTGTTCTCGACGTAGCCACCCGACACGATCGAGCCCGTGCCGACGATCGAGTCCACGGCGGCACCGACGCGGTTGCGCGCCTCGTCCGCGAACACGAACTTGCAGGGCCCCCCGCCCGACTGCACTCCCCGGATCGGCCACAGCTCGTTGTAGAGGTTGAGGCGCGGCTCCACCGACACGAGATCCATGTTGGCCTCGAAGAACGCGTCGATGGTGCCGACGTCGCGCCAGTAGCCGCGGCTGCGCTCGCTCTCGCCGGGGCAGAGCTGGGAGGTGAAGTCGTAGGCTGCGACCTTGGCACGCCCGTAGACGCTGGTCAGGATGTCGCGCCCGAAATCGTGGGTGCTCTCGCTGCGCCCGGCGTTGCGGCGCAGCTCCTCGATCAGGCTGCGGGTGCGGAACACGTAGTTGCCCATCGACACCAGGGTGTGCTCGGGGTCACCGGGGATCGGCGGAGGGTCGGCGGGCTTCTCGACGAAGCCGCGCACCCAGCCCGAATCGTCGACCTCGATGCAGCCGAAGGCGCCAGCCGCCTCCGCGCGGGGCACCGAGAGCACGGCGACGGTGAGGTCGGCGCCTACCGCGCGGTGGTGCTCCGCCATCAGCCCGATGTCCATCTTGTAGACGTGGTCGGCGCCGAACACGAGCACGTCGGCCGGCCGCGACTCGCGCAGCAGGTCGAGGTTCTGCCAGATCGCGTCGGCGGTGCCGCGGAACCAGGTGGGGCCGATGTTCATCGCCGCGGGCACCGGCTCGATGAACTCGTCGACGACCGTCGAGGCCAGCGACCAGCCGCGCGCGAGGTGGCGCACGAGCGAGGTCGCGCGGTACTGGGTCAGCACCTTGATGCGCTGGAAGCCGCTGTTGACCAGGTTCGAGAGCACGAAGTCGATCAGCCGGTAGCGGCCGCCGAAGTGCATGGCGGGCTTGCTGCGCTCGCGGGTCAGCGGGTCGAGCCGGCGGCCTTCGCCGCCAGCGAGCACGAGCGCGAGCGTGTCTCGCATCGGGCCTCCCTCGGGTGGATAACGCGCGGTCCCGACGGAGCAAGGCGGCCAGCACCGTCCGCCGGACGACAGCCCGCTCCGCGCTAGTCGGCGGCGTCGGCCGCCTCGCCCAGCTCGCGGAAGGAGGCGTCGATCGCCACCACGAAGTCGTGCAGGTCCGGGAACTGCTCCCAGTCCGCGTTGAAGCCCCAGTACAGCCCGCCGCAGTAGCTGAACAGCGCGATGCCCAACCCCTGGCCCTCGAAGAGCGGCGCCATCGGGTAGGTCTCGAGCATGCGCGCCCCGAGCAGGTAGAGCGGGACCTGCGGGCCCGGCACGTTGGTCACGATCAGGTTCGAGAGCCGGTTCGCAAACGCCAGCCGCGCGGCCAGCGCCGCCAGCGTGGGGGCCGTCCACTCCGACACCGACGTCAGCACCTCGGCCCCGAGCGCCTGCTTCGACTCCTTCAGGTCCGCCGTGACCTCGTGCACCGCCGCCAGGCACTGCGCCGGGTCGCGCTCGGCGATCGGCAGGCGCGCCACGATCGAGGAGACGCGGTTGCCGAGCGCGCCGCGCTCCTCGGCGCTGCGCACCGACACCGGACAGAAGGCGCGGAAGTCCATCTCCCGCTGCCGGCGCAGCGGGATGCCGCGCTGCTCGAGGAAGCGCGAGGCCGCGCCGGCCACGGTCGCCAGCACGACGTCGTTCACGGTGCCACCCAGCCGGTCCTTGACCCGCTTCACCTCGGCGAGGTCGAAGCCCACCCAGTCGAAGCGCCGGTGTGGGCCGATCGGGCGGTTGAAGGGCGTATCGGCGGCCGGGGAGAGCGCCGCCGTCAGGGTCTGCGCGAGCCCGCCCGCGATCTCTCGCGCGCGCTCCCAGGTGACCTCGGGCTGGCGCAGCGCCGCGACCGTCGCGCCGGCCAGCGCGAAGGGCGTCGTGGCGCGCCGCCACGCGGCGTCGCGCAGCAGCGTGAGCCTGCCCGGCGGGGGGTTCGGGTACCAGTCGGGGCCGGGCTCGAACTCCTTGTCGGGCGTCGGTGACAGGAGCACCGCCAGCAGGTCCACGCCCGAGATGCCGTCGACCATGCAGTGGTGCGTCTTGCACACGAGCGCGAAGCGATCGTGCTCGAGCCCCTCGACGACCCACATCTCCCAGAGCGGCCGATCGCGGTCGAGCGGCTGGGACAGGACGCGCGCGCACAGGCGCTTGAGCTGGCGCTCGTCCCCCGGCGCGGGCAGCGCGGTGTGGCGCACGTGGTAGTGGACGTTGAAGCGGTCGTCGTCCACCCAGACCGGGTGGCTCTCGATCGGGATCCAGGCGAGGCGCTGGCGGTAGCGCGGGATCCGGTACAGGCGCGCCTCGACGTAGGCACGGATCGTGTCGATGTCGACGCCGCCCTGCGGCGTCGCCAGCGCCCCCCGCTCGAACAGGAAGGCGCCGGCCACGTGCATGTGCGTCGTGGGGCCTTCGAGGTCGAGGAAGCTGCGATCCTGGGCCGAGAGCCGGTCGTAGTGCGTCACCCTGCAACCCTTCGACCCACCCCCCGGACCTAGGATGGCGGACGTTCCGGACCCGGTCCACGCGCGGCCGGCCGGCCGCTGCACGGGGCATGCAGCACGCACAGCCGGGCCCGCGCGGCCCGGGGCGCGCGCACCGAACCTCCCTCCGGCGTATGATCGCCGCCGTGCAACGTGCACGAGCCGCGCCTTCGCGTCCCCGCTGCCAGCGTTCGCGCGGGGCGCAGGCGCTGGCGGTGGTGGCGCTCGCGTTCGCCGGCTGCGTGCCGGGAGGGGGCACGTGCCGGCTGCCGGCCGTCGAGGGGCGCGTGGCCGACGCCGGGACGGGAGCGCCGATCGCGGGGGCGACGGTGATCGAGTGGTGGCACGGGGCCGGCGTGGGCGGCGCGCCCCAGCCCACGCGGCACGCGCGCTTCGCGACCAGCGACGCCCGCGGGCGCTTCGCCTTCCCGGCGCAGTGGGCGCCCGACCCCCGCATGTGGGTGACCCGCGTCTACGCTCCCGCGTACGGCTTCGTGCACCCCGCCTACGGGTTCGTGCGCGGGCCCGGCGCGCACGACGCCGGCGGTGCCCTCGTGCTGCACGGCTCGCTCGCCGACGCGCCCGCGCGCCGCTCCGACCTCGAGGTGTTGTGCACCACGCCGCCCCGTGAAGCGTGGCAGCGCGAGCTGGCCCGGCGCGCCTGCCCTGCGCGCACCTCCGATCCCCCGGGTGCGACACGAAGCCGTTGATTCCGGTGCGTGGCCGCGCGTAGGATGGCCCCGCGGTGCAGGGGTGCACCGGAGGAGGGGAAGTCCATGGGCTGTGTTCGTCGCGGCATCCGGGGACCCGTGCGTCCCGAAGAGCGCCCGGACCCGAACGGGAAGGGGCTCGCCTGGCTGGCTCCCGCGTGCGCGGTGCTGGCGGTCACGATGGCGATGATCGCCGCCGGGCCCGCGCAGGCCGGCAAGGGGGGCGACAACGCGGGTACCTGCGTCAGCGCCTGTGGCGGCTACGGCGCGGGCGACAACGGCAACGGCTGCTGGTGCGACGCGGCCTGTGCGAGCCAGGGCGACTGCTGCGCCGACTACCAGCCCGTCTGCAACAACAACACCGGTTGCGTGGCGAACGCGAACCGCCGCTACATCCTGCACCTCGGGGGCATGTGCTCGCAGGGCTGGAACGACCGCTATGCCGCCGCCAGCGGCTATACCTCGATCGACGTGCGCGCCGTGCAGACCAACCACTCGGGGCTCTCCGACTCGAGCTACACGCTCGGCCGCTACCTCGACCAGTGCTGCACCGGCTCGAACGCCTGCTACGTGCTCAACTACAGCGGCGGCGACGCCGTCATGGGCCACCGCTTCGCCAACTCCTCGACCAACTGGAACGTGTTCTGGGTGGGCACGAGTGGCGGCGCGGGCGGCGGCAGCGAGCTGTCGGGAAACCTCCTGGCCGACGTCTTCGGCCCCTGCGACTACGCCGGCCACCTCGGCACCAGCGAGGTGCGCAACGCCTACAACCACAACGACACCAACGGCAAGACCGTCTACCACGTCGGGGGCTACGACGGCTGGTGGTACTCCTCGTGGCTGCTGCCGGGCGAGGACGACGGTGCGGTGGCCTTCCACTCGGCGGGCGCGCGGACCAGCACGGCGTCGACCAGCAACATGTGCTCGACGCCCAAGTGGACGAACCACGCGGCCGCCTGGACCTGCAGCGGCTACGACCTCGACCACTACGAGATGAAGACCAAGTTCATCACCAACATGGGGTGGTGAGGATTTGGGCGGACGCGAGGCAGGACGGACGCGCCGGCGCGCCGGCGCGCTCGTCCTGCTCGCAGCGCTGGCGACCGGCCTCGGCGTCTGGTCCTGGCGTTCGCGCACGCACGCACGCCTGAGCGCGCCGCTGGCCGTGTCGGCCGCCCCGCCGCCGCCCGCATCCGGTGCTGGCGCGACGGCACCGGGGCGGGCGAGAAGGCGCCCGGCCCCGGCGCCCGAGCCGCTCCCCGAGCCGATCCGCCGCTTCCTCGAGGCGACGCCCTATCCCGCGAGCTCCGGGCGCCTCACGCGCGCGCACGAGGACCTGCTCTTCCCGAACCGCCGTCACGAGCGCCCGCGTCCGATCCCGGACACCGCCGGCGCACCGCCCGGCGAGCAGGTGACCTGGCTCTTCACCGCCGACCACTGGGCCTACGTCGGCCCCGACACCGTGCACGCCTGGCTCGAGGTCCGGCAGGGGGAGGCGGCGGTGCCGGTCGAGGTCGTCGCGGCGAGCGCCGTGCGCGAGGGGCGGTCGGGCCCCGTCGGCGAGCCGTACCCCCTCGTGTTCCGTCCCGAAGGCGATCGGCTCGTGACGGAGCTCCCGCTCCACCGCTTCGCGGACCACCACGGGGCGATCCTGCTCACCGTGCGCTTCGCGTGGGCGCCCGGCCGCGAGCACGAGGACGCGCTGCGGATCTTCTCGACGCCCGCCGACCGCATCCCCGGCCGCTTCGCGAGCGTCCACGACAGCCTCTACGAGGGGAGCCTGCGCATCGGGGTCGGCATCGATCTCGACCAGGCCGGCTTCTACCGCTTCGACGCCAACGTCTACGGAGCCGACGGCGAGCCGCTGGCCTTCGCGAGCTTCAAGGGCGAGCTCGCGCCCGGCGCCCAGACCGTCCCGCTCGACGTCTACGGCAAGATCCTGCGCGACGCCGGCGTGCCGGGGCCCTACACGATCGGCGAGGTGCGCGGCTACCGCTTCCTCGACGGCCGCTTCCCGGACCGCGAGGAGCTGCTGCTGCTGCCCGGGCGCCACAAGACGAGGCGCTACCCGCTCGACGTGTTCACGAACGCATCCCACGTCGACGCCCACGAGCTCCACATGGTGGAGCTGATGCGCGAGGACCTGGCGCGCGGGGTCGCGGTCGTGGTCCCGCCCCGGCCCGGCGGGACGGAGGCGCCGCCCGCCGCGGCCCGGAGCGGGGCAGCCGCACCCGCGCAGCCCTGACGGCACGGACCGCGATCGGCGGTCACGCGGGCCCCCGCCCCCCGAAGTCCGCTGGTGGGGGTGCCCGCCCTCTTCAGGGCGCCGGCGAGACGTCGTCGCCGAAGGCCTGGGCGATGAGCGCCGACTGGCGCCGGCGGTGCACGCGCATCGAGCCGCCGGCCGGGGCGGCGTAGGCGAGGCGCCCGGCATAGCCGAGCGCGCGACCGGCCGGGAGCAGGGGCTCGATCCGCTCCTGCACGAAGCTCCACGCGCCCATGTTGCGCGGCTCCTCCTGCACCCAGGTGAAGTGCTCGGCGCTCGCGGCGAGGGGCGCCAGCGCGCCGGCCAGCGCCTCGGCGTCGAAGGGATAGAGCTGCTCGAGGCGCAGGATCGCGACGTCGCCCGGCTGGCCCTCGCCGAAGCGCTTGTCGCGCTCCTCGAGGAGCTCGTAGTAGATCTTGCCCGAGCAGAGCAGGACCCGGCGCACCTGCTCCGGGCGCGCGAGCGGGTCGGCGAGCACGGTCTGGAAGCGGCCGTCGGCGAGCGCGGCCGGCTTCGAGGTGGCACGCGGCGCGCGCAGCAGGCTCTTCGGCGTGAAGACGACCAGCGGCGCGCGGTAGTTGCGGCGCATCTGGCGGCGCAGCACGTGGAAGTACTGCGCGGGGGTGGTGCAGTTCACCACCTGCAGGTTGTCCTCGGCGCAGAGCTGGAGGTAGCGCTCGATGCGCCCGCTCGAGTGCTCGGGGCCCTGTCCTTCGTAGCCGTGGGGCAGCAGCAGGACGAGGCCGTTGATCCGGCCCCACTTGACCCCGGCCGACGCGACGAACTGGTCGATGATGACCTGGGCGCCGTTCGCGAAGTCCCCGAACTGCGCCTCCCAGAGCACCAGGGTCATCGGGTCGGTCGAGGCGTAGCCGTACTCGAAGCCGAGCACCGCCGCCTCGGAGAGCAGGCTGTCGTAGACCTCGAAGCGGCCCTGGCCGTTCGCGAGGTGCGCGAGCGGCGCGTACTCGGCTTCGCTGCTCTGGTCGACCAGCACGGCGTGGCGGTGGCTGAAGGTGCCGCGCGAGGAATCCTGCCCGGAGAGCCGCACCGCGTAGCCCTCGAGCAGCAGCGAGCCGAAGGCCAGCGCCTCGGCGAAGGCCCAGTCGAGCTCGGCGCCCTCGGCGATCGCCTTGCGCCGCTTCTCGAGGAAGGGCACGAGCTTGCGGTGCAGCTCGAAGCCGGGCGGCACCTCCGCGAGGCGCTCGCCGATCTGCTGGAGCCGCTCGATCGCGACACCGGTCTCGAGCGGCTCGCGCGGCGCCCGGCGCGAGAAGCCGGTCCACGGCCCGCCGGGCTCGTAGGGCTCGTCGGGCCCGGGCGGCCGCGTCTTGATCGTCTCGAGCGCGTGCAGGAGCTGCTCGTTCTCCTGCTTCTCCATGCGCTCGGCGTCCTCGCGCGTGATCACGCCGGCGGCGAGCAGCGACTCCTGGTAGAGGTGCCGGACCGGCTGCGTGCTGCGGATCTTCTCGTAGAGCAGCGGCTGGGTGAAGCTCGGCTCGTCGCCCTCGTTGTGGCCGTGGCGCCGGTAGCAGACCAGGTCGATCACCACGTCCTCGCCGAAACGCTGCCGGTACTCGAGCGCGAAGAGCGCCACGTGCACCACCGCCTCCGGGTCGTCGCCGTTCACGTGGAAGACGGGCGCCTGGAGCATCTTGGCGACGTCGGTGCAGTAGAGGGTCGAGCGCGTCTCGGCAGGCGTGGCGGTGAAGCCGATCTGGTTGTTCACCACCACGTGGATCGTGCCGCCGGTCGAGTAGCCCGCGAGCCGCGACAGGTTGAGCGTCTCGGCCACCACGCCCTGGCCGGCGAAGGCGGCGTCGCCGTGGATCAACAGGGGCACGATCGTGCGCCCGCGCCGATCGCCGATCGACGCCTGCTTGGCGCGCGCGCGCCCCTCGACGACGGGGTTCACCGCCTCGAGATGGGAGGGGTTGCCGGTGAGCGAGAGGTGGACGCGCTGGCCCGAGCGCGTGCGGCGGGTGTTCGAGAAGCCCTTGTGGTACTTGACGTCGCCCGAGCCGAAGGGCGCCGCCACGTTCTCGATGTCCTCGAACTCGCCGAAGATCGACTCGAGCGACTTGCCGAGCACGTTCGAGAGCACGTTGAGCCGCCCGCGGTGGGCCATGCCGAGCGTGAGCTCGCGCACGCCGTGGCCGGGCGCCGCCTCGACGACCGCGTCGAGCAGCGCGATCAGGGTCTCGGCGCCCTCCAGCGAGAAGCGCTTCTGGCCCAGGAACTTGGTGTGCAGGAAGCGCTCGAAGAGCTCCGCCTCGGCGAGCCGCTCGAGGATACGCAGCCGGTCGTCCTTCCCGAACAGGCTGCGGTTGCGGCTCTCCTCGAGCCGGCGCTGCACCCAGACCTTGCGCCCGGGGTCCTGGATGTGGGTGAACTCGACCCCGACCTTGCCGCAGTAGGTCTCGCGCAGGAGCGCCAGGATGTCGCGCAGCGGCTGCACCGGGCCGCCCGGCAGATCGCCGGCCAGGAACGGGCGATCGAGGTCGTCGTGGCCGAGCCCGTAGTGGCCGGGGTCGAGCTCGGGGAAGTACGAGTCCCGGCGGCCGCCGAGCGGGTCGATCTCCGCGATGCGATGGCCGCGCGCGCGATAGGCGTGGATCAGCCGCAGGACGCGCGCGTGCTTCTCGGCGGTGCGGCGGTCCAGGCGGGCACCTGCGGCCGACTCCTCGGCGTCGAAGACGGCGGCCCAGGCGGGGTCGACCGAGCCGGGATCGCCGGCCCAGCGCGCCTGGATCTCCTCGACCGCGGCGGCGTTCACCCCGAAGTCGGCGAGCGCGCCGGCGCTGCCCGCGTCGAAGCGGATCGGCTCGAGACGCGCGGGTTCGGGTGGGCGGTCTTCGGACTCGTACTGTGCGGAGTCGGCGGCGGCGGGCGCGGCGCCGGAGCGGTCCATGTTGGTCGGGATCCTCGCGAGGGGAAGGCAGCGACGGCTCACCGGGGAGCGAGCAGGTTACAGCAGCGTCATCGGCACTTCCACGGCGGTCCTGAGCCCGTTCCGCCCGCGCGGCGCCGTCGCCGGGTGGCCGGGGGACGGATCAGCCGGCGAGCTGCTTCGCGGCGCGCTGCAGGCGGGCCGCCACCTCGCCGGCCGAGCCGATCCGGTCCTCGGGCGCCTTCGCCATGAGCCCGTGGATCAGATCGACCAGCTCCGCCGGCGCCTCGGGGGCCTTCTCGCGGGGATCGGGCACGGGGCTCTCGCGATGGTGGCGCGCGATGTCGCCCTGCCGGAACGGCACCTCGCCCGCCAGCAGCTCGTAGAGCGTCACCCCGAAGGCGTAGAGGTCGGCGCGGTGGTCGACGTCGTGCCCGGCGGCCTGCTCGGGAGCCATGTAGTAGGGCGTGCCGCCCACCACGGTCGCGGCGCGGCGCACCTCCTCGGCCATCTTGGCGAGCCCGAAGTCCATGATCTTCACGACCTTGTCGCGCGTGAAGAACAGGTTCGAGGTCTTGATGTCGCGGTGGACGACCCCGTGCGCGTGGGCGTAGTCGAGGCCGACCGCCGCCTGGCTCCCGATCCGCGCCACGTCGCGCGGCGAGAGCTTCCCGCGCCGGGCCAGGATCTCGTGGAGCGGGAAGCCGTCGAGGAACTCCATGGTCAGGAAGTAGGCGTCGCCTTCCTGGTCGGCGTCGTAGAGCGTCACGATGTTGCGGTGGTTGAGCGCGGCGGCGGCGCGCGCCTCGCGCAGGAAGAGGCGCACCGCGGTCGGGTGGTTGCGCAGGTTGTCGGGCAGGCGCTTGAGCGCGACGATCCGGCCGAGCCGGCGGTCGCGCGCCTTGAACACGACGCCCATCCCGCCGCGGCCGATCTCGCCGAGCAGCTCGTAGCGGCTCTCGGCGGCCGCCGCGCCGCGCACGATCGTGCTGCGTGCCTC
This sequence comes from Deltaproteobacteria bacterium, assembly GCA_035063765.1. NCBI lineage: Bacteria > Pseudomonadati > Myxococcota > Myxococcia > Deltaproteobacteria bacterium. The sequence goes on along the minus strand of JAPSFT010000013.1, from coordinate 39,088 downwards.
GGCGACCGTGCGCTCGCTCTCGAGCGCCTGGCGCAGCGAGTCGACGCGCGTGGCGGCCTCGGGCCAGTGGAAGTCGCGGGCACGCACGGACTCCCAGACGGTGATCGCCTCCGCGATGCGACCCGACCGCTCGAGCGCGTCGCCGTACTCGGCGAGCAGCTCGAGCGGTGCGGCCTCGGCGCCACCCACCGCGGTCACCGCCTCGTCGAGCTTCTGGGTCGCCAGCTCGGGCTCGCCGCGCTCCGCGAAGACCCTGGCGAGCATCCGGCACGCCTCGCCGTAGCCGGCGTCGCGCAGCTCCACCATCTGGAGGTTGCGGATCGCGCGGTCGGCGTCGCCCAGCTCGAGGGCACACTCGGCGGCATCGAGGTTGCGGGCGAGCTTCTCCGAGAGGTCGCAGCACTTCTCGGTGTTGGAGGCGGCCCGCCAGCAGTCGAGCGCGTCCTCGTAGCGGTAGAGCTCCTCGAAGAGACCGGCGGCACGCGCCGGGTCGCCGGCCGCGCGCCAGGCCTCGGCGGCCTTGGCGAGGTTGCCGGCCTGCTCGTAGAGCTCCGCGGCGCTGCGCGGGTCCGGGCCTTCCGACGCCAGCGCCGCAGCGTCCTCGAAGCGCCCGGCCTCCTGGAAGCTGCGCGCCGCCTGCTGGACGTCGCCCTGCGCCGCGAAGAGCTCGCCGCGCACGCGCGCGGCCGCCGTGGCCTGCCCCGCGCGCTCGAGCGCGTCGGCGGCGACCGCGAGCTGGCCCTGCAGGTACGGCTCCACCGCCTCGGCGCAGCCGCTGAAGAGCAGCGCCGTCTCGTCGTGGATCTCGATCACGAGGGCGGCCGGCGCGAAGCCCTCGATTCCGATCTCTCGCTCGAGCACCCGGTCGCCCGCGCCCACGAGGATCCGATGGCGGCCGGGTGCCAGCGGGAGCAGCGCCTGGCCGACGCGGGCGTAGCGAAGGCTCGCGGGCTGCCCGCGCAGCGCGACGAGGGCGCGCGGCACCGGTGCCTCGCCGTCGAGGATGGTCAGCTCGAGGGCGGCTTCCTTGGGCCGGAAGTCGAAGTCGAGCCGCGCCGTCTTCCCGCGCCCGACCTGGACCACCTGCTCTTCGAAGTAGTTGCCCACGACCGCTTCGCTGGCGGGGTCCTGGAGCAGTCCGTGGACCTGCACGTAGTAGCGGCGCGCCGGCAGGAGCTTGAAGTGCGTCTCGCGGCCGACCATGCGGCGCTGGTAGCGCCCCATCATGCGCATGCGGCGCAGGAAGCGCGCCTCGCTGCCCGCGCCGCCCTGGCGTCCCTTGCCGGCCGGCTCCGAGCGGCGCGAGAGCTTGATGCTGAAGAAGCCCTTGCCGAGCGAGGCGTACTGGATCCCCACCACGAGCCCGCCCCAGCCGCGCAGGAGCGGAAGCGCCGCGAGCGCCAGCGCGAGGGCGGCGACCGCGAGCGCGCTCGGATTCCACTGCGAGAGCTCGGCGGCGGCGCCCGGCACGCGCGCCTCGTTGCGGAAGCGGCGCACGGTCGGCTCGAGCTCGCCGATCCCCATGCGGAGCTCGATGCGCAGCGTGCCGCCCCCGGCGTCGGCGAAGCGCACCGTGGCGACGGCGTCGCTCGCGAGGGCCGCGTTCAGGCGCGCCACGGAGGCGGGGTCGCCGGCGCCGGCGCGCAGGGCCTGCTGGTCGGGTGCCTCCAGCTCGGCCGGGATCTCGCCCGGCGCGACCACCACGTATTGCTCCGCGAGCGCCGCTGCGAGCAGCCGCTCCACCGCGGCGCCGTCGATCCGGCGCGGCCGGAGCCAGCGCAGCCAGCCTTCACTCGCCGCGTCGTGCGCCGGCGCGAGCAGCGCCACCACCTCGATCGGGCGCTCGCGTCCGGCGAGCCGGGTCGGGAAGGTCGCCACCAGGTCGGCGACGGAGGCAGCCGTGCGGAGCGCGTCCTGTGCAGCGCCGTCCGCAGCCGCCGCGAGCGTGTCGGGCTCCGCAGCGAGCGCTCCGACCTGGCGCTCGGCGCGCGCGCGCAGCCGGGTCGCCGCCTCGGCGTTCCCGCGCTGCTCCTCGACGGCGGCCCGCTCCTCGAGGAGCGTGGCGTCGTCGGGCTCGAGGAGCGCGGCCTCGGCGAGGAGCGTTGCCGCCGCCTCGGTCTCGCCGCGTTCGGCGCGCAGCGCGGCGGCCTCGCGCAGGAGCGGTGCGCCGCGGCGGCGCGGGTCGCCTCCTTCGAGCGCGGCGAGCGCACCGTCGATGTCGCCCATCGAACGCAGCAGCCCGGCGAGCAGGACCCTCGACCCGGCGGCGCGGGGCTCGACGGCCACCGCCTCGCGGAGCAGCTCCACCGCGCGGCCCGACTCGTTCTCCTCGCGGGCGATCTCGGCGAGGCCAACCAGCACGGCCGGGCGCTCGGGCTCGAGCGCGCGGGCCTGCTCGAAGGCCTGCTTCGCCCCGGCCACGTCGCCCGCCCGGCGGCGCGCCGAGCCGAGCACCTCGAGGACCGATGCGTCGGCGCCCCCGAGCTCGACCGCGCGCTCGGCGGCGGTGCGCGCGCGCTCGGATTCGCCCATCGACGCGTGGAGCAGCGCGGATGCACGCTGGGCCGCGGGCTCGAGGGCGGGATCGGCTGCGCTCGCACGCTCCAGGTGCGCGGTGGCGAGCTCGTCGTCGAAGCGCGCCCCGGCGAGCTCGGCGACGCGCAGGTGGAGCTGGGCGAGCGCAGGCGCGTCGAGCCCGGGGAGCTCCGTGAGCTCGCCGAGGGCGCCCGGGTCGGCGTCGGGCGGCAGCGGGGTCGAGAGCAGGGCCGCCAGCTCGGCGCCACGCCCGAGCTGGAGCAGCGCGCGCAGGCGGCCCACCGCAGCGGTGCCGGAGGTGGGATCGAGCGCGAGCACCCGCTCGTGGAGCGAGAGCGCGCGCTCCCACTCGGAGATCTGCTCGGCGGACTCGGCCGCGGCCAGCACCAGGGCGGGATCCCGGGTCTCGGCAAGATGGGCGCGGAGCCAGAGGCGGGCGCGCTCGCCCTGGCCCCGGGCCACCGCGAGGCGCGCGCGTTCGCCGAGCGGCAGCGTCTCCGAGGCGCCGAGGGCCGCGATGCGCTCCTGGAGGGCGCGCGCCGTCGGCGTGAGGCGCGTGCCGAGCTCGAGCCACGCAGCGGCCGGCCGGCCCGCGCGCAGGTGGGCGAGCGCACGGCCGTAGCGATCGAGCTCGGTGATCCTGGGCAGATCCAGCGCGGGCGGCGCGAGCCCCTGCTGCGAAGCCAGCGCGCCGGTCGCCTCGGCGAGCGCCTCGCCGAGGCTCGCAAGCGGGGCCTCCGCGCGCGCCGATGCCTCGAGCGTCCCGGCCTGGAGGTCGACGAGCAGCAGCCGCACGCGCGCCTCCCCGCCGCGCACCTGGAGATCGAGCGTCCAGCCCCGCGCCGCGCCGTGCACGCCGGCGAGCGCAGCCATCGTGGCCGCGTCGGGAAGTGCCGCGCCGCGGCTCGCGTCGAGGCCATCCGCAGCGACGAACTCGGGCGACGACTCGATGCCCGCTTCGACGAGGCGCTGGCGCACCCACTCGGTAGCGCCGAGCGCGACCCACTCGTAGCGCGCGTCGGCGCGCGGCGGCAGGACGAGGGCGGGGCTGCGGACCGCGCGCGCAGCAGCCGGCGCGAGAAGCGTCGCCGCCACCGCAAGCGCGAGGAATGCCGGACGGGTCGTGCTGCTCGCCACGGCGCTCGGATCGGCGAGACCCGCGCCGTCATTGAGGATGGGGGAGCTAGGGGGGGCCGGGGGCGAGGACGGCGAGTACGATCAGCCTCTCGCCCCCTGAGTTCCGGATGCCGTGGGGAATCCCCTCCGGCGCTACCAGGATCTGACCGGCGCTCATGGGAACGCACCGACCCTCGAGCAGGAACTCCCCGGCGCCCGAGACCACCACGTAGAGCTTGTCCATTCCGGCGTGGGCGTGGAGTGCGTGCTCCTGGCCGGGCTCGAAGCAGTTGAGGCCGACCAGCAGGCGCTCGGAGCCGAACAGGGTGGCCTTGCCCATCCTGTCGGGCCGGAAGCTCGCGTGCTCCTCGGGCCGGATCGCGCTCGGATGCTCCACACCGCCGATATACTGCGCGCATGGCGCGCTCGCTAGCCGACTTCGTGCGCGAGGCGCTCGCCCACGTCGAGGAGGTGCGGCCCGAGGAGGTGCAGCGCCTGCTCGCGCTGCCCGACCGTGGCGGCATCGAGCTCCTCGACGTGCGCGAGCCCGACGAGTACGCCGCCGGCCACCTGCCCGGCGCGCGCTCCTACCCGCGCGGCTTCCTCGAGGTGCGCGCCGACCTCGAGCACTACAAGCGCGACCCCTGGCTCGCCGACCGCTCGCGCAGGCTCGTCCTCTACTGCGGCGGCGGCCACCGCAGCGCGCTGGCGGCGCACACGCTCCAGCAGATGGGCTTCACCGACGTCCGCTCGCTCGCCGAAGGCTGGACCGGCTGGACCGCCCGCAACCTCCCGATCGAGAGGTAACGGGGACAGTCCCGGCGATTCGGCGATTCCCGGCGATTCGGTGATTCGGGGACTGTCCCCGTTCCTCCCCGTTACCTCTCGCAGAATCGCCGAATCGCCGGGACTGTCCCCGTTCATCGCAGATGGACGGGGAGGCGCGCGGGGACGCGGAAGAGGGACGGTCCCCACTCCATGCGCTCGCTCGCGAGCGTGAGCCCGGGCGCCCGCGTGACGAGCGCGCCGAGCGCCTCCTGGGCCTCCATGCGGGCCAGGTGCGCGCCGAGGCACAGGTGGGTGCCACCGCCGAAGGCCAGGTGCTCGCGGGCGTTCGGGCGCGTCACGTCGAAGCGGTCGGGGTCCGGGAACACGGCGGGGTCGCGGTTGGCGCCCCACAGGAGGGCGAGCACCTCGGTGTCGGCGGGAATGCGGCGGCCGCCGAAGGCGGCGTCCTCGTGCAGCACGCGCACGGTGAGCCCGATCGGGCCGTCGTAGCGCAGGCACTCCTCGACGGCGTTCGGCACGAGGCCTGGGTTCGCGCGCACCCGCTCGCGCTCGGCCGGGTGGCGCGCGAAGGCCGCCGCGCCGTTGCCGATCAGGCCGATCGTGGTCTCGAAGCCGGCGATCAGGAGCCCGATCGACTGCACGATCAGCTCGCTCGGGCTGAGCCGGTCGCCTTCCTCCTCGGCGCGGATCAGGACCGAGAGCAGATCGTCGGTCAGGCGCTTGCGGCGCTCCTCGATCAGGGCCGTGAAGTAGCCGGCGAGGGCCAGCGCGGCCTGGCTCGCTCGCTCCCGCACCTCCGGCGGCGCCAGATCGCCGGCGAGGCCATGGGTCGCGTCGGCGGTCCAGACGGTGAAGCGGTCGCGATCCGACACCGGCACGCCGAGCAGCTCGCAGATGAGCGTCGCCGGCACCGGCAGCGCGAGGGTCGCGACCACGTCCATCTCGCCCGCCGCGAGCGCCGGGGCAAGCTGCTGCTCCACGATCGCGCGCACCCGTGGCCGCCAGCTCTCGACCGCGCGCGGCGTGAAGGCCTTCGAGACGAGCTTGCGCAGGCGCGTGTGGTTGGGCGGGTCCTGCTGGAGCATGAACTCCGCCGGCCCCTCGGCATCGTCGCGGCGCGGCAGCGTGCCGTCGCGCCGGCGCACCCCGCAGCGCGTCCCCCGCAGCAGGCGCACGCAGTCGTCGTAGCGGGCGAGCCGCCACGATCCGATGGGGGTCTCGTGGACGGGAGCCTCGGCGCGCAGGCGGTGGAGCGCCGGGTGCGGATCGTCGTAGAGCGGCGTCCCGCGCATCGTGCTCAGGTCGAATCCGTGCCAGGCCGGTGCGTCGGAAGGAGCCCGGGAGGTTTCGTGCCCGAGCTCGGCGGGACCCGTCATGTCGTCTCCTCGGCGCGCGCCGTGGGAGGATACACGCGATCGGTTAGGCTCGGCCGCGTGACGGCGGCGCTGCGCACCCGGAGCCCGACCCTGTTGCTGCTGGCGGCTCTGGCTGTGGGCTGTGCGGGGCTCGCCGCGGCCGGGGACCCGAGCCCGATGGAGATCGCCGCGCCGGCGCAGGCGCCGGCTGCGCTCGAGGCGGGAGCGGTCCTGCCGCCGGCCGCCGGGCCGGAGGTCGCGGCGGCCGCGGCGCCCGCGGGCCCACCCGCCGCTCCCGCATCCGCGGGCATCACGTGGGGCCCGCTCGACTTCCTCGGGGAGGCGATCCCCCCCGGCGAAGCACGGCGCCTGCGCTTCGAGAGCCTCGACGACTTCACGGCCGGCGTGGTCGCCCTGCGCGGCGTGGCCCCGGGGCCCACCGTGTGCGTGACCGCCGGCGTTCACGGCGACGAGCTCAACGGCATCGCAATCGCGCGCCGGCTCGGCGAGGAGACCGATCCGCGCGCGCTCGCCGGCACGCTCGTCGTGGTGCCGGTCGTGAACGCCTACGGCTTCCGCACCGGCTCGCGCTACCTGCCCGACCGCCGCGACCTCAACCGCTCCTTCCCCGGCCGGCCCGAGGGCAGCGCCGCCGCCCGCATCGCCCACCAGTTCTTCGAGCAGGTGGTGCGCGGCTGCGACGAGCTGGTCGATCTCCACACGGGCTCGCTGAACCGCGCCAACGTCCCCCAGATCCGCACCGACCTCGCCCAGGTGGACAACCTGCGGCTCGCCTGGGGGTTCGCGACCGAGCACGTGGTCCACAGCGTCCCCCAGCCCGGCACCCTGCGGCGCGCCGCCGACGACGCCGGCATCGCTGCCGTCCTCTACGAGGCCGGCGAGCCGGGCCGCATCGACCGGGCGCAGGTCGAGCAGGGCGTCGCGGCGATCCAGAGCGTGCTCGGCTCGCTCGGCATGCTCCAGGGAGCCGCCGCGCCGGAGGTCACCCAGCGCCTCTACGGACGCGCCCAATGGGTGCGCGCGGACGCTTCGGGGATCTACGTCCCGCTCGTCGCGCTCGGCGCCGAGGTGCAGCCGGGGCAGGTCCTCGCCGAGGTGAGCGATCCGTTCTCGAGCCGGCGCGACGCGATCGTCGCCCCCGTGACCGGGCGCGTGATCGGCATGGCGCTCGGGCAGGTCGTGATGCCGGGCTTCGCGCTCTTCCACATCGGCATCGAGGACGCGCCGATGCCGATCGCAGAACCGCGCGAGCCGGGCGTGCCGCCCGCGAACGGGGACGGCGCGGCCGGGAGCGACCCCGTCCGGCGACACGAGCTGGCGGAGGAGCGGCCCGAATAGAACGATCGGAGTCCTCCGGTCGAGGGCGCCGGGCGAGGCACCCGGTCCTCACGCCCGATCCCCACACCCGATCGACACTCCTGATCGACACTCCCAGTCCACGATCCCGATTGACACTCCCGGTGGGAGCCCGGAGACTGTCCGGAAAGGGGGTGTAAATGGGGGGATCTGCACGGGGGTGGCGATGGATCGCGCTCGGGCTCGGCGCGTGGCTGGCGTGCGCAGTGGGGGCGACAGCCCGAGCTGCCGAGCTGGTGACGGACGGCGGCTTCGACGACCCGACGCTCGCCGAATGGAACCTCCAGATCTTCGACACCTCGACCATCGGGGTCGATGCCGACGCGACCGGGGACGCCGGTTCGTGGTCACTGCTCCTGCGCAAGAAGCTCGGAGAGAACCCGAACTCGCTGCGTGTCACCCAGTGCATCGAAACCGTGCCAGGAACCCAGCTCGACCTGTCCGCCCGGCTCCGGATCCCGACGCAGTCGGCCGCGGGGGCGGCCTTCCTCTCGTTCCAGTGGTGGGAGGAGCCCGGCTGCGGTGGCTCCATCCTGGGCAATTACGACGCTCCTGTCTTCACGCCGCCGCCCGACACCTGGACGAGCCTCGGGCCGTTCTCTCCAGAGGTGCCCGCCGGGGCGGACTCGGTGCTCCTCTACGTGGGGGTCGTCGTAACCGTCGATCCCGGCTCGCCGGAGGTCTTCGAAGCGAGCTGGGACGACGTGAGCGTCGTCCCGGAGCCGGGAGGTGCCGGAGCGGCCGCGGCGCTCGGCGCGCTCGCACACCTGCTGCGGCGCCGCCGCCCGCGGCCCGCGCGAGGCTGAAAGCCGCCGCACGGGACCCATCGGCACCGGTACGCCCGCAGGCGCGCCCCTGCGCGTCCGGGTTTCCCGCCCGGACGGGCGGGCCGCCGCCGTTCACCGGCCTCCGAGCACCGACTGCGTCTCGAGCCGCTCGCGCAGCCCGATCACGCGCTGGAGCCACTCGAGCGCCTGCGCCTGCCCCTCGTCGAGCTCGACCTCCTCGTCCTCCCGGGGCGCAGCGCCCTCGGCGTCGAGCAGGTCGAAGTCGGACGCGACCGCTTCGCAGGCGGTGTCGAGCACCTCGAAGAGCAGGTCGAGCTCGTCGTCGCTGAGGGTCATGGTGCGCACGGGGAGCTCCTCTCGGCGCGGGCGGAAGCGGCGGCGGCGACCTCGCGCACCACCAGCTCCGGCCGTTCCATCGGGATCAGGTGGCCGGCCTCGGCGTCCACGAGGCGGGCGCCGGGCATGGCGGCGAAGACGCGCTCGAAGACGGCGCGCGGGAAGTCGCCGTGGCGCGCCCAGAGCACGGTCGCGGGCACGGGCGCGGCGCGCCGCGCGAGGTCGACGACGTCGAGGCCCAGGGCGGCGGCGGCGAAGATCGTGGCCTCGACCGCGCCCGGACAGGCGAGCTCGACCTGCCCGTCCGCGCGCTCGCGAAGCCCGTGCTCGACGTAGGCGTCGAGGGCGGCCGGCTGCCAGCGGCGGAAGAGCGAGCGGCCCGCGAAGTGGGCGCGTGCCTCGGCGCGGCTCGCCCACACCGATCGGCGTCGACGGGCACCTTCCACGAGGCGCGCACCGCGCTGGCCGCGTTCGGGGTCGGCGCTGGCCCACTCGGGCGTGGGGAGCACCGGGTCGACCAGCACGAGCCGCTCGAAGAGCGCGGGGCGGCGCGCGGCGGCGCCGAGCATCGCGGTGCCGCCGAAGGAGTGCCCGAGCCCGACCGCGATGCGCCCGCCGTGGGCGGGTGCGAGCGCCTCGGCGACGGCCAGCGCGTCGAGGGCGAACTCGTCCCAGCCGTAGGCGCCGGCGCCTACGGGCCGGCTCGAGCCGCCGTGGCCGCGCGCGTCCATCCCGATCACGCGAAAGGCGGGCGTGAGGGCCTGCGCCACGAGGGCGAGGGTTCCCGCGCAGAAGCCGTTCGCGTGGTGCATCAGGACGAGCGGCGCGTCCGCGGCGGCGGCCTCGTCCTGCCAGTCGAGGAGCGCGATGGTGACGCCCCGCCCGGGCAGCTCGAGCCGGCGCGCCACGGGGCCGCTCGTCGCGGCGGTGCGGCTGCGCGCGGGTTGGCTGCCCTGCATCGACCCTCTCCCGCGAGCGGCGCCGCCTCGCTCCGGCGAGGGTAACCGAGGGCGGGGCTATGATCCGCCCGCCATGGACCTCGAACCCGGCGGCTTCGGCGAGGCGCTGCGCGCGACGGCGGCCGCGCGCCTGCGCGCCTTCGAACGCGTGCCCGCCGCCCTCGACGGGCGGCGCGCCGCGGCCGTCGCGCTGACGCTGGTGCCGGACGCGGAGGGGCGGCCCTGCTGGGTGCTGACCCGGCGCGCGAACCGTCTCGCGCGCCACGCGGGGCAGTGGGCGCTGCCGGGCGGGCGCGTCGACCCGGGCGAGAGCGCGCAGGGTGCGGCGCTGCGCGAGCTCGCCGAGGAGGTGGGCCTCGACCTCCCGGACTCCGCCGTCCTGGGCCTCCTCGACGACTACCCGACCCGCTCCGGCTACGTGATCACGCCGGTCGTCGTCTGGGGCGGCGACGAGCCGGAGCTGCGCGCCGATCCGCGCGAGGTTGCCGAGGTGCACCGCATCCCGCTCGCCGCGCTCCTGCGGCCCGAGGTGCCGCGCCTGCGCCGCATCCCGGAGAGCGACCGGCCGGTGCTCTCGATCCCGCTCCCGGTCGCCGACGTCCACGCGCCGACGGCGGCGATCGTCTACCAGCTCCGCGAGGTGGTGATCCGCGGCGAGCCGACCCGCGTCGCCCACTTCGAACAGCCGGTGTTCGCGTGGCGTTGAACGAGGGGCGGGATCGCGATCCGGTCCTCGTCGGCGCCGCGCAGTGGAGCGAGCGGCGCGACGACCCGGCCGCGGCGGCCGGCCCCGTCGAGATCCTGGCCGCGGTGGCACGGCGCGCCGCCGACGACGCCGGCGCCGGCAAGGCCCTGCTCGAGGCGCTCGACACCGTGGCCGTCCCGAGCGTCACGGCCTGGCGCATGCGGGACGCCGCGGGCCTGCTGGTCGAGGCGCTCGGAATCGCCCCGGCGCGCCGCGTCGCCACCCCGATCGGCGGCAACACGCCCACGATGCTCGTGAACCGCTTCGCGCGCGAGATCGCCGGCGGGCGCTGCGAGGCCGTGCTGGTGGCGGGCTGCGACGTGTTCTTCTCCGTGCTGCAGGCGCGCAGGCGCGGGGTCCGGCTCGCCTGGCCGACCGGCGGGGACGGGCGCTCCGAGGCGGCCGGCGACGACGCCTCGCCGGTGCTCGAGGTCGAGCAGCGACACGGCATGGTGGCGCCGTCGAGCGTCTATCCCCTCTTCGAGAACGCCTGGCGGGCGCGCCGCGGCTGGAGCCTCGACGAGCACCGCCGGCGGCTCGGCGCGCTGCTCGCGCCGATGACCGAGGTGGCGGCCGCGAATCCCCATGCCTGGTTCCCGGTGCGGCGCAGCGCCGGCGAGATCGCGACGCCTGCGACCGCGAACCGGATGGTGGCCTTCCCGTACACGAAGTACATGAACGCGGTGCTCGAGGTGGACCAGGGAGCCGCGCTGATCCTGTGCTCGCGCGCGCGGGCGCGTGCGCTCGGGGTGCCAGAGGAGCGGCTCGTCCACTGGTGGGGAGGTGGCGACGCGAAGGAGGAGCCGTGGCCCGTCGCCCTGCGTCCCGACCTCTCGCGCTCGCCCGGGGTGGCGCGCGTCGGCGCTGCCGCGCTCGCCGAGGCGGGCCTCACGATCGGCGAGGTCGAGCACCTCGACCTCTACTCGTGCTTCCCGAGCGCCGTGCAGCTCGCGCGCGACGCCCTCGGCATCGCCGACGACGATCCGCGCCCCGTGACGCTGACGGGCGGGCTCCCCTACGCAGGCGGGCCGGGCAACGCCTACACGCTGCACGCCCTCGCGCGCGCCGCCGGGCGGCTGCGCGCGGCGCCCGGCACGCACGCTCTCGTCACCGGCGTCGGCTGGTACCTCTCGAAGCACTCGGCGGTCGTCCTCGGCGCGGCGCCGCGGCCGGACGCCGCGCCCGCGATCGGCTCGATCGCCGTCGCGCCCTCGACCTCGCTGCCGGTCGAGCTCGCGGAGGAGGCGGCCGAGGGCAGCGTCGAGACCTACACGGTCCTCTTCGACCGCGAGGGTGCGCCCGTGCGCGGGATCGTCCTGGCCAGGCTCGCCGACGGCCGCCGCGCAGTCGCCAACACCCCGCCGGACCGTACCCTGCTCGAGGCGCTGGCAGCCCGCGACCCGATCGGAACCCCGGGGCGCCTCCGCCCCGGCCAGCCCCTCCAGCTCTTCGAGCCGGATTGAAGCGGGGACAGTCCCGGCGATCCGGCGATTCTCTCGGACGGCGAGGGCAGCGGAGGGGTCCAGAATCGCCGGATCGCCGGGACTGTCCCCGCCACACAGCGAGGCATCGAGATGGCGCTGGCGATGGTGCAGGTGGGGGTGGAGCGGATCGAGGCGCGGGAGCTGCCGCTGCCGGCGGTGGGTGCCGACGATGCGCTGCTGCGGATCGAGGCGTGCGGCATCTGCGGAAGCGACGTCGAGCAGTTCCAGGGGGTCCTGAAGGTGCCGCTCCCGCTCGTGCCGGGGCACGAGCCGCTCGGGCGGATCGCGGCGATCGGGGAGCGCGCGGCGCGCCGCTGGGGCGTCGCCGAGGGCGACCGCGTCGCGGTCGAGACCATGCTCCCCTGCGGCGCCTGCGCCCGCTGTCGCGGCGGCGCCTACCACCTGTGCCCGCAGCGCCGGATCTACTCCTACGTGCCGCTCTCGGTCGCGCCCGGGCTGTGGGGCGCGTACGCCGAATACCTGTACCTGCCGCCGAACGCGATCGTGCACAAGGTGGACCCGACGCTGCCGCCCGAACTCGCGGTGCTCTTCAACCCGCTCGGCGCCGGCTTCCGCTGGGCGGTCGAGCTCCCGCGCACCCGGCCCGGCGACACCGTCCTCGTCCTGGGGCCCGGCCAGCGCGGCCTCGCGTCGGTGATCGCCTGCCGCGAGGCCGGCGCCGGGACGATCCTGGTGACCGGCCTCTCGCGCGACGCCCACAAGCTCGCGCTGGCCCGCGAGCTCGGCGCCGACCACACGATCGACGTCGAGCGCGAGGACCTGGTCGCACGCGTGCGCGAGCTCACCGGCGGGCGCGGCGCGGACGTGGTCGTCGAGGTGACGGCCTTCGCGGTCGAGCCGGTGCGCGACGCGATCGACTGCTGCGCGCCGGGCGGCACGGTGGTGCTGGCGGGTGTCAAGGGCATGAAGGCGGTACCCGACTTCGTCTCCGACAAGGTGGTGCTGAAGGAGATCACGCTGCGCGGGGCGATCGGGGTCACCTGGAGCTCCTACGAGCAGGCGATCCGGCTGATCGAGTCGCGCCGGCTCCCGCTCGAGCGCCTCCAGACCCACCGCTTCGCGCTGCGCGATGCCGAGCGCGCGCTGCGCACCCTCGCCGGCGAGGTGCCGGGCGAACAGGCCGTGCACTGTTGTCTCCTGCCGGACGCCGGAGGGGATCGGCGATGAGCGAAGCGGACGCCCGCCACTGGCTCGAGGGCTCTGCGTATGCGCACGCGCTCGGGGTCGAACCTCTCGTGGTGACACCGGGCCGCGTGCGCCTGCGGCTTCCCTTCGCGGCTGCCAACACGAACCCCGGCGGCGTGCTCCACGGCGGTGTCGCCGCCTCGCTGGTGGCCCTGGCCGGACAGGCGGTCGCGCGCGCCACGCTGGGCCCCGAGGCGGCGCCCTTCCACACCTGGGGTCTCGAGGTCGCCTACCTGGCCGCCGCCCGCGAAGAGGCGGTCGCGGTCGAGGCCGCGCGCCTGCGCGAGGGCAAGGAGCTGGTCTTCGTCGACGTCGCGGTGCGCGGCGCCGACGGGCGCCCGATCGCCCAGGGGCTCGTCGCGGCCCGCGGCCGCTTCGGCGCGCCGGCCGCCGCGCTGCCGGCCGCCAGCGGCGACGACGGGGCCGCCGACCCCGGCCCGCTCGGCCCCCACATCGAGAGGATCCCCTTCCTGGCCCGGCTCGGGATCCGCGTCGAGCACATGGCCGGCGGCCGCTCGCGGATCGTGCTGCCCTTCCGTCCCGAGCACACCGACGGCGGCGGTGGCGCAGGCTTCGCCGAGGGCGCCGTCCTCGCGCTGCTCGACACGACGGGAGCGATGGCGGCGTGGGCGGTGACGGGGCCGGGCCCGTACAAGGCGTCGACCCCGGCGCTCCAGGCCCGGTTCCTGTCGCCGCCGCCGGCCGAGACGCTGATCGCCCACGGCGACTGCACCCACCGCGACGGGAGCGCCTTCTCGTGCGACGTGGAGGTGTGTGGCGAGCGATCGCGCCGCGTGTGCGCGCGCGGAACGGTGCTCTACCGGATCCTGGCCTGAGGAGCGTGCAGCGGCCTACTCGACCGTGGCGTAGCGGTGCGCGGCGCTCGCCCGATCGAGGGGCTCGAGCCGGATCAGCACCGAGTCCGAGCTGTCCTGGAGCAGGCTCACCCACCAGTCGGCCCAGCCGTACTTCGCGCGCAGCAGCGTGCGGATCCGCTCGCGACCTTCGGGGCCGGGCTCGGGAAGCGCGCGATAACGAAGCGGCGCTCCGTCGCGCAGCAGCTCGACATCGGGGTGGGTGCGCAGGCTCTGGTACCAGGGCCGCTCGGGCGTAGCCGCCTCGATGAGCGCGGCGCCGTCCACGTCGGCGACCCAGACGCGTGTCTCCTCGAACGCGCCGGTCGGAGTGCGCGTGCGCAGCACCGCCACCTCGTTGCTCTCGAGGGCGAACCAGGTGATGGCGCCGAAGAGCGCGGCGGCGGTGAGCAGGGCGGCGAAGCCGCGCATCACGCGCTCCGCGCGCGGCAGCGGGCGCCCGAGGCGCCGGAGGGGGGGAGGGCCATGGGAGGAGGATCGCGGCTCGCCCGACGGCCAACAAGGCCCTGGCGCCATGCCGGCGTCATCCCGGAGGCGACGCGGGCCCCTCTCCCGCCCTACGGATGCCCCCTACCATGACCGCCCGATGATCGACTTCGATCTCGACCCCGCCCTCGAGCTGCTCCGCGAGACGGCGCGCCGCTTCGGGGCCGAGCGCCTGCGGCCGCGCGAACGCGAGTCCGAGGCGGCGCGCGCCGTCGGCGCGCCGAACCTGGCCGCAGCGGCCGAGATCGGTCTGGCAGCGGCTGCGTGGCCCGAGAGCCTCGGCGGCGCCGCCCTCGGAGCCCTGGGACGCGCCGTGGTGCTCGAGGAGCTGGCCGCTGCCGACCCGGGCGCCGCGCTCGCCCTGGATCCTCTGGGGCCGGCCGTTCACGCGCTCGCGGAGCTCGGGGGCGAGCCGGCGCTCCGGACCCACGCAGGGCCCCTCATCGGCCGGCCAGGCGCCCGGGCCTGGCTCGCCTGGAACGGTGACGGCCGGGTGACACTGCGCGGCGGCCGCGCCGACGGGCGCCTGCCCTGGGTCCCCGCGGACCGGCTCGATCTCCTGGTCCTCCTCGACCGCGACGCCGCCGCCGTGGTCGAGGCGGACGGCCTGCCCCTCGCGCCTCTGCGCGGCGCCGGTCTGCGCGCCGCCGGAGCCTCCGAGGTCGTGCTCGCCGGCGCGCCGGTGCGTGCCTGGTGGGTGCACCCGCGCGGCGCGCGGCGCGCGCTCGCGCGTGCGCGCCTCGACCTGGCGGCGCTGCTGGTCGGCGTCGCGCGCGCCGCCGCCGAGCTCTCGCGCGCGTACGCGCTGCAGCGGGTGGCCTTCGGCCGCCCGATCGCGCACCACCAGGCGCTCGCCTTCCTGATCGCCGACATGGCCAGCGCGGTCGACGGCGCGCGGCTGCTCGTGCACGACGCGGCGCTGCGGCTCGACGCGGAGGAGGACGCGGACGGCGCCTGTGCCGCGGCGTTCGTCGAGGCGGCCGAGCAGGCGCTCTTCGTGACCCCGAACGCGCTCCAGATCCTCGGCGGGCACGGCTTCGTGCAGGACTACCCGATCGAGAAGTGGATGCGCGAGGCGCGCGCCCTGAGCCTGCTCCACGGCGGTGTCGACGCGGCGCGCGAGGACGCGGGGCGTGCGCTCGTCGCGAGCGACGCACCGCTCGCGCTCGCCGGAACGGCGCCGCGATGAACCTCGCCCTCGAGGACGCCCTCTGCAATCGCCTCGCGCGGATCCGCGCCCTCGGCGCCGCGCGCATCCGTCCGGTCGGGCTCGAGGCCGACCGCGCCGGCGCGCCGCTGCCGCCCGATCATCCCTTCTTCGCGGAGCTGGTCCGGCTCGGCCTCGGGCGCACGCGCTGGCTCGGCGGCGAGGACCCCGACGACGCCGGCCCGACAACGACCGAGGCTCGGCGCGAGCGCAGCGAGCGCGACGAAGAGACCCGGGGCGAGCGTGGCTCGCCCTCCTTCACGGGCGTCGTGCTGGCCGAGGAGCTGGCCTACTGGGATCGCGGCGTGGCGGTGGCCTTCCCGGGCCCCGGGCTCGGGGAGCCGCCCATCCTCGCGATGGGCACGCCCGAGCAGAAGCAGCGCTTCCTCGGCCCCTTCCGCGCGCCGGACCGCCCGCGCTGGGGCTCGTTCGCGATGACCGAGCCGGGCGCGGGCTCCGACGTCGCCGCGATCCGCACCGCGTGCCGGCGCGACGGCGCCGACTGGGTGCTCGACGGCGACAAGTCCTTCGCCGCCAACGCGAGCCGCGCGGACTGGATCGTCGTCTTCGCCACCTGCGACCCTGCCCTCGGGCGGGCCGGCCATCGCGCCTTCGTCGTCGAGCGCGGCACGCCGGGGCTCGGCGACTTCCGGATCGAGCGCAAGATGGGCCTCGAGGCCTACGAGTCGACCTCGTTCACCCTGCGCGGCTGCCGCGTGCCGGCCGCGAACCTGCTGGGTGGCGAGGAGCGCCAGTCCGGGCGCGCCGGCTTCAAGGGCGCGATGCAGTCCTTCAACGCGACGCGCCCGATGATCGGCGCGATGGCGGTCGGCATCGGCCGCGCGGCGCTCGACGAGACGCTCGCCTTCGCGCGCAGCCACGACCGGCTCGGCGACCCGCGCGTGCGCGATCGGCTCGAGCGCTCGCGCCGCAAGCTCCAGGCCGCACGCCTGCTCTGCTGGCGCGCTGCCTGGCTCGCCGACCAGCAGCGCCCGAACGTGCTCGAGGCCTCGATGGCCAAGGCCGTGGCCCCCCAGGCCGCCTTCGAGGCCGCCGCGCTCGGCATGGAGCTGCTCGGCGAGGAGGGCGGGCGCGGCGATCACCTGATCGAGAAGCTCTTCCGCGACGTGAAGGCGATGGACATCGTCGAGGGGACCGGACAGATCCAGCGCGTGTTGATGGCGCGGCAGCTCGTCGGGCTGCCGCGGGACTGACGGGAGACGAGGCGAAGATGGCAAGAGGATGGCGGCGGAGGTGAGCGCGGGCGCGCGGCGCTCCACGTGCCCGCAACCGTACCTGGAAGGTGTCCTGCGCGCCGCCTTCGACGCCTGGCTGGGCGAGGCGGTGGCGCGCCACTCCCGCGCGCTCGAGCTCCGCGAGATCCGCAAGGGCGTGCAGGCGCTCTCCGCGCTCTACGTCGAGCGGCGGCCCGGCGTGGACCTGGCGGCGCGCGCGATCGAGGGCCGCGGCAAGCGCGCGGCGATCGCCACCTGCTACGCGCCGCTCCACTTCCTGACCGTGCACCACCTGCTCGCGGCGGGGGGTCCCACGCCGTTCGGGGCGGTGCGCCGGGTGCTGGACCTCGGCTGCGGCACGGGGGCGGCGGGGGCGGCGGCGGCGGCGACCCTCGCCGCCACCGGCGCGGCGCCGCCCGCCGTGCTCGCCCTCGACCGCTCGGGCTTCGCTCTCGGCGAGGCGCGCCGGACCTACGCCGCCTTCGGGCTCGCCGCGCGCACGCTTCGCGGCGTGCTCCCGGCGACGGCGCCGCGCGCCGGCGCGGGCGATCTCGTCGTGCTCGGCTGGGCCGTCAACGAGCTGGATCCGCTCGCGCGCGCGGGCCTGCTCGCCGGGCTGCGCCGCGTGCTCGCGGCCGGCGCGCAGCTCCTCCTCCTCGAGCCGCTCGCGGGCCCCGCCTCGCCCTGGTGGCGGGAATGGGCCGATGCCCTCGCCCCGCTTGGGGTCGAGGAGCCGCGCCACAAGCTGCGCGTCGTGCTCCCCGAGTGGATCGCGCGCCTCGACCGCGCCGCCGGCCTCGACCACCGCGTGCTCGGCGCGCGCGTGCTCGCCGGCCCGCTCCGCGGGAGGCCCGGCGCCCTGGATCCACCGCCGTGACGGCACCGCTCGTCTCGGTCCTGATCCCGGCGCGCGACGCCGCTGCGACCCTCGCGGCCTGCCTCGCGAGCGTGCGCCGCCAGAGCGAGCCGCGCTTCGAGTGCCTGGTCGTCGACGACGGCTCGACCGACGCGACCCGCGCCGTCGCCGAGCGCTTCGCCGCCGCCGACCCGCGCTTCCGCGTGCTCGCGACCGAGGCGCGCGGGATCGTGCCCGCCCTGCTCGCGGGCCTCGCCGCCTGTCGCGCGCCGCTCGTCGCCCGCCTCGACGCCGACGACTTGGCCCACCGCCGGCGCCTCGAGCTCCAGGCCGCGGCGCTCGCGGCCGACCGGACGCTGGCCGGCGTCGGCTGTCACGTCCGGGTGTTCCCGCGTGCGGGCCTGCGTCCGGGCCTGCGCGCCTACGAGGCCTGGCTGCGCACGATCCGCGACGCGCGCGCCGTGCGCGCCGAGCGCTTCGTCGAGTGCCCGCTGCCGCATCCGACCTGGATGCTGCGGCGCGAGGAGCTGGTCGCAGCGCCCTGGCGCGACGCCGGCGGGCCCGAGGACTACGACCTCCTCCTGCGCTGGCTCGAAGCTGGGCGGCGGATCGGGGTCGTGCCGAAGCGGCTCGTCGGCTGGCGCGACGGACCCGCGCGCCTGTGGCGCACGAGTCCGGCCTACACGCCCGCGCGCTTCGTCGCCTGCAAGGCGCGCTTCCTGGCGCGCGGTCCGCTCCGCGACGGCGCCGGGTACCTGCTCTGGGGGCACGGTGCCAGCGGGCGCGCGCTGCGCCGGGCGCTCGCCGCCGAGGGGCGGCAGCCCGCGGCGATCGTCGAGATCCACCCGCGCCGGATCGGGCGGCGGATCGGCGGCGCGCCGGTCGTGCGGCCGGAGGCGATCCCGGGGCTGCGGCGGGGGCTCCCGCTCGTGGCCGCGGTCTCCGGCGCCTTCGCGCGCGCGGAGATCCGCGCGAGCTGCCGGCGGCTCGGGCTGCGCGAGGACCTGGACTTCTGGTGCGCCGCCTGAGCGCCGGCCGGGCGTCTTCGCGCTCGACACGCACCCTCGCGCCGTGGTAACAGAGGCTCCCCCGCCCGTGAACCGACCCGGAGGCTCCCGTGCTGCACCGGCTGCGCCGCCCGTCCCTCCTGCTCGCCGTCCTGCTGCTCGCCCTGCCCGCCGGCGCGCGCGTTCCGCACCGCCCCGACGCGCTCGGCCCCTACGCAGTCGGCCACGACTCCTTCGAGGCCTACGACGCAGCGCGCAACCGCACGCTCCCGGTCCACGTCTGGTATCCGGTCGCACCCGGACGCGCCCAGGGCCCGCCGACGGTCTACAGCATCCTCTTCCTCGGACTCGAGTCCGAGGTCGCGATCGAGGACGCGCCGATCGCCCGCCGCGGGTTCTTCCCGCTCGTGGTCTTCTCCCACGGCAACGGCGGCATCGCGATCCAGTCCTACTTCCTGACCGAGGCGCTCGCGAGCCACGGCTTCGTGGTCGTGGCGCCCGACCACGTCGGCGACACCTTCCTGGACGCCTTCCTCGGCAACCTCGACGCGGAGGCGCTGCTCCAGTCGGCCCAGGACCGGCCGCGCGACGTGTCCTTCCTGATCGA
Organism: Deltaproteobacteria bacterium; assembly: GCA_035063765.1. Classification (NCBI taxonomy): domain Bacteria; kingdom Pseudomonadati; phylum Myxococcota; class Myxococcia; species Deltaproteobacteria bacterium. Next base: position 20,125 of record JAPSFT010000013.1, on the reverse strand, counting down.
CTGGATGCTCGCGCGGAACCTCGACCGCAACGATCGCTTCCGCCACGCGCTGAACCCCTTCGCGATCGGCGTGACGGGGCACTCCTTCGGGGGCTTCACGGCGCTGGCCGTCGCCGCGGGCTTCGACGGCGACGCAGCGGACGACTTCGGCGTCGAGGTGCCCGAGGGCTTCGAGCCCTACCCGGCGGATCCCCGCGTGCGTGCGATCGTGCCGATCGCGCCCGCCTCGACCCCGCTCAGCGATCGCGAGCTCGAGCGCATCCGCGTACCGACCCTGCTGGTCGGCGGTACGCTCGACGAGACGACTCCCCTCGTGCCCGAGATCACCCGACCCTACGAGATCCTGCGCACGCGCGAGCTCTACCGGGCCGATCTGGTCGGCGCCGCGCACTTCTCGTTCACGAACGTGTGCGACGTGATCGAGCTGGTGGCGGAGGCGGGCTTCCCGCCCGATCTCGTCACCGACACGCTCGGGGGCGCCTACGAGGAGGGCTGTGCGCCCGACCTGATGCCGGTGGCCGAGGCGCACCGGCTCACCAACCTCGTCACGGTCTCGTTCCTGCGCCGCTTCCTGGCCGGCGATCTCCGCTACCAGCGGTACCTGGTCCCGGGCCGCCTCTGGGCCCGGGAGCCGGACCTCGACCTCTTCCGCCGGCCGCCGCGGGTCCCGTGGTGGCCGTGGATGCGATCGTCGCACCGCGCCGGCCCGCGCCGCTGGTAGCCCGCTCAGCCGCGGGGCGGCGGCTCGAGCAGCAGCGTCGCGACGCCATGGGTGGGGGCGCGCACGGTACACACCCGCGTGCCGGGCTTGCGCCCTGCGCGGACCTCCGAGACGTCGAAGCCGGTGTCGAGCAGGCGGGCGCGCGCGGCGGCGACGTCGGGAACGCGCCAGGAGAAGCCCCAGCAGGAGTCCTCGGGTCCGGGCGCCGGCGGCGGCTTCGCGGGCGCCGCCACCTCGATCGTGACGCCGCCCACGCGGAAGAAGAGCAGGCGCGCGCCGAAGCTCTCGAAGCAGCGGTCGAGGGCGAGGCGCAGGCCCAGCGCGTCGCGGTAGAAGGCGATCGCCGCCTCGGGCGCGTCGCTGCGCACCACCACGTGATCGAGGCCGGCCACCGCGGCCTCCGGCGCTCCGAGCGGCTGCGCCGGCGGCAGCAGCTCGGGCGGCGAGAGGTGCTCGATCGCGAAGACCAGGACCCCGCGTGCGGCGTCGCCGGGGAGCAGGACGTGGCGCCAGCGGCGCCAGGCGCCGCTCGGCTCGTCGCGCCCCACGCCCGGGACGGGATCGCTCGCGGCCAGGCCCCGCGCGCGCAGCGCGGCGGCGCAGACGTCCGCGTCGGGTGTCGTGAGCGCGAAGCCGAGCGGGCCCTCGCCGGCGGCGGCGAGCCGCGCACGGAGGAGCGCGCCGAGCGCGCCCGGACCGCTCGGCGCGAGCAGCTCGAGGTAGGTGTTGTCGAGCCGGAAGAGCGCGTTCGCGCTGCCCTGCCCCGGGTGCTCGCCACGCCACGACGGGGTGCGCCCGAGCAGGCGGGCGTAGGTCGGGGTCGCCGCGTCGACGTCGTGCACGAGCACGATCACGTGGTCGAGCGCCACGAGCTCGCTCATCGCGCCCTCCTCAGGAGGCAGCCGCGTCGAAGGCGGCCCGCGTGCGCGCGCGCAGGTCGGGATCGAGCCAGAAGTCGAGCGCCGTCATCGCGAGCGCCTTCGCGCCGTCGAGCGCAGCGCGCTCGCCGAGGGGGCTCGCCGCATGCTCGGCGAACTCGGCGGCGTGGATCGTGCAGTGCCAGGGCGCCGCGGCGATCATCGGGTGGATCGAGGGCACGCGGTGGCTCACGTTGCCCATGTCGGTGGTGCCCATCGCGCCGGCCGGGAGCTTGTCGAGCGGGAAGAAACGGCGGCCCAGGGCCTCGGCGTTGGCCTGGTAGCGCTCGGCGAGCGGCCAGCTCGTGCGCAGCTCGAGGTAGTCGGGATCCTGCCAGGCGAGCTCGAGGGTGGCGCCGGTGGCCTCGGCGCCGGCGCGGAAGCAGCCCTCGACGCGGCGCTTCAGCTCGGCCAGCTCGCCCGCGTTCGCCGCGCGCACGTAGAAGCGGCCGGCGGCGCGCTCCGGCACCACGTTCGGCGCCGTGCCGGCCTCGGTGAAGATGCCGTGGATGCGCTCGCTCGGGCGGATGTGCTGGCGCAGCTGCGCGATCGCCTGGTAGGCGCCCACCAGCGCGTCGAGCGCGTTCACGCCGCGCTCGGGCATCGCCGCGGCGTGCGCGGCGCGGCCGTGGTACACGACGTGGGCCTCCGCGAGCGCGAGCGAGGGCATCGTCGCGAGGTCGACGCCGGCCGGGTGCACCATCAGCGCCGCGTCGACACCCTCGAAGGCGCCCGCGCGCGCCAGGAGCTCCTTGCCGCCGCCGCGCTCCTCGGCCGGCGTGCCGAGCACCCGCAGCCGGCCCGGGAGACGCGTGCCGAGCGAGGCGAGCGCGAGCCCGGCGCCGAGCGCCGCCGTGGCGATCAGGTTGTGCCCGCAGGCATGGCCGATCCCGGGCAGCGCGTCGTACTCGGCGAGCAGGGCCACGACGGGGCCGTGCTCGCCGATCTGGCACTCGAAGGCGGTCTCGAGCCCGTAGACCGGCGCCTCGACGGGCAGGCCCGCGTCCTTCAGGACGCGCACCAGCAGCGCGGCCGCGCGATGCTCCTCGAAGGCCAGCTCCGGGTGCGCGTGGATCTCGTGCGCGACGGCGAGCAGCAGTGTGCGCCGCTCGTCGACGGCACGGCACGCGTCGCTCTTCAGGGCCTCCGGGTCCACGCGCGCCTCCCCTCAGATCGCCGCCTCGCGCCGCGGCGCGAAGAGCGACAGGGCCTCCCACATCGAGATCATCCGCACCACGCGGTCGGAGGCGTCCACCAGCGGCATGTGCCGGCAGCCCTCGATCGCCATCAGCTTGAAGAGGCCGCACAGGGTGTTGGTGTCGGAGACCGTCTTCACCTGCCCGGTCATCAGATTGGCGACGCGCAGGTCGCCCAGGTCCGCGAACGGGTCGCGCAGGCCGCGCACCAGGTCGCGCCGGGTGCAGATGCCCTGCGCGGCGCCGTCGCGCAGCGTCGTGAGGACGTAGCCGCGCCGGTCGACCCACATGCGCGCCACGGTCTCCTCGCCCGAGGCGTCGACCCGGATCACGCTCGGCCCGTGGCCCAGCGCCAGGCGCTCGCGGATCGTGCCGATCGTGAGGTCGAGCAGCGCGGCGACCAGGAAGCGCAGCTCGGCGGCCCGCCCCGGGTCGCGGAGGGCGTCGTCCGGGAAGTCGCCGTCGTAGATCCGGGTGAGGCTGCGCGCCATGTCCCGCACCGAGACCACGCGCTCGACGGCGCCGGCGTCGTCGAGGATCCAGAGGTAGCGGAAGCGCGTCCCGAAGCGGGTGGCGGCACAGATGCGGGCGAGCCCGGTCACCATGTCGAGCCCCGGCTTCGCGATGGCGAGCGCGTCGAGCGGCGTCATCACGTCGCCGACCCGCAGGCCGCCGAGCAGGTCCTGCCAGAGCACCAGCGCATCGCCGACGTCGGCCACGTGGGTGGCCAGCTCGCCGAGCCGCTGCGCCGTGACCCGCAGGAGGTCGTCCTCGGAGAGCACGCCGACCAGCCGCCCCTCGCGCACCACCCCGAGCGCGCCCACCTTGCGCCAGCCCATCCGGCTGGCCGCGACCAGGAGCAGGTCGTCCGGATCGGCGGTCTCGATGCGCCGGCTCGGGCGGGCGAGCGCGTCGCAGGGGACGTGGCGCAGCGCCTCCACCGCCGCGGCGAAGGGGCCGTAGAGGTCGCGGTGCGACTCGAGGGGCGCCGGGGCGAAGAGCGCGCTGCTCACGGCACCGCTCCGGCCGCGGCGCGCCGGCCTTCGAGCAGCACCGTGCGCGCATCGACGGCCAGGAGCTCGGCCGACAGGAAGCCGGCGCCGTAGATGTTGCGCACGGCGCCCCGGCCGTCGACGAGGAACACCTTCAGCAGGTGCCGCACGACGCCGCTCGCCCGGCCGCGCGGGTCGACGAGGGGCCGCGCGTCCTGTCCGAAGGCCGCGAGCACCGCCGCGATCGCCCGCTCGTCGGCGGCGGTGCGGAAGCGCCAGTCGCCGGCCGGGTGCAGGCGCTCGCGCAGGGCACGCATCACGGCGGGCGTGTCGCGTGCGGGGTCGAAGCTCACCGTGACGAGGCGCACGCGGCCCTCCAGCTCCGGGTCGGCGGCGACGGCGCGATCGAGCCGCTGGAGGGTCGCCAGGGCGCGCGGGCAGCCGCCGGCGTCGGCGCAGTGCGTGTACACGAAGGAGACGACCGCGACCTGGCCCGGCGCCAGGGCGAGGAGCGGAGCCGGAGCGCCGGTCTCGTCGAGCAGGGTCGCCTCCGGGACGTGCGTGATCGGCGGCAGCTCGTAGCTTCCCGGCGCCGGCAGCGCCGGCGCCGGCTCACCCCGGGCGACGGGGGGCGCATCGTGCGCGCCCGCGGCGGTGCAGGCCAGCAGCGAGGCGGCGAGCAGCGCGCGGGCCCTCATCCGCCGCTCCCGGCCGCCGCGACCCGCCCCCCGTAGAAGGCCGCCGAGCCGAAGTTCATGATGTGCGGGCGGCCGAGCTCCTCGGCCGTGAAGTCGATCGCGAAGCGCGGGCTGAGGCCCTTCCCGTCCCAGGCGTAGCCACGCAGGAACTGCTCGCCGTCCGCCCCCGTCTTGTCCCACTGCGAGAGCAGCGAGGACGTGAAGTACACGCGTTTCCCGTCCCACGACTGCGAGACCATGTTGACCTGCCGGCCGATCGTCTGCTCGTGCACGACCCGGGGCTTGCGCGGGTCGGAGACGTCGAAGACGCGCACCTTGCCGTCCGTGAAGGTCGACACGAAGAGGAAGCGGTCGTCGGCCGAGAGGCTGATGTCGACCGGCAGCGGTGTCTGCGCGGGATCGCCGATCGGCGCGAGGTCCACCGCCTCGAAGCTGCCGTCGTCCCCGAGGAAGATCCCCCACAGCCGGGACGTCAGCGCGGACGTGGTGAACGCATAGTGGTGATCGGGCTCGAGCGCCCAGCGGATCTCGAGCGGCGCGCCCGGCACCGCGAGCGTCTGGAGAGGCTTGCGGGTGTGTGCGTCCCACACCACGACGGTGTTGCCGAAGCGCTTCATCGCCCCGGCGTCGCCGAGCAGCTCGGACAGCGGTCGCATGTAGTTGTTGCGGCCCGTGAAGGACGAGGTGAGCATGCGGTTCAGGTTCGCGTTCACGCGCAGGTCGTAGCCGTACTCGGCGCCGGCCGGCATCCAGGTGGTGCGCACGTACTCACCCTGGTTCGAGTACTCGACGAGCGCGGTGCGCCCGGTTCCTTCGGAGTTCGAGAGCGCGCTGATCAGCATGCGGCCGGGCAGCGGATAGTGCGTGTGCGGGCCGACCACGCCGCCGCTCTTCTCGACGAAGTCGGCGATCCGCTTCACGAGCTTCGGCTTCGCCGGGTCGGAGGCCACGTCGAAGACGAAGATCTCGCTCGTGTCGAGGCCGCCGAGCCAGAGCTGGCGACGGTCGTCGGTGAAGCCGCCGTGGTGCGCCTCGTGGCGGCCCCCGACCGAGGTCGAGGCGATCACCTTCCCGTAGTCGGGCCGCGCCGGGTCCACCGCGACGGTCACGAGCTTGTCGGAGCCGTCCCCGAGCCCCTCGACCCCGAGCGTCCAGACGTAGAGGAAGTCCTCCTGCCCGACGATCTTCGGCAGGTAGGGCGACTGGCAGGGCTCGTCGGCGCGAGCCGGACCGGGGGAGGCGGGAAGGCCGGTCGCGAGCAGGGCGGCGAGCGCCAGGGCCGGCACGGTCGGTCGAGGCATGGGGGGCTCCTCGGCGGGTGCACCGCCCATGCTACCACTTGGCCCCCATGGACGGCGCACCGGTCCTCTGCGAGGCCGACGGCGGCGTGGCGACGATCACGCTGAACCGGCCGGCGAACCGCAACAGCATGACCCCGGACGTGATGGCGGCGTTCCGGGCGGCCGTCGCGGCCGCGGCGGCGGACCGCACCCTGCGCGCCGTGGTGATCACGGGCCGCGGCACGAGCTTCTGCGCGGGGGCCGACTTCCGCAGCGCCTCGCCGTTGCCCGGCGACGCTCCGGAGCCGGCGTCGCTCGCGCCCTACGAGCGCCTCTACGCCACCTACGAGCCCTTCCTCGACGTCTTCGACCTGCCGATGCCGGTGGTGGCCGCCATGAACGGACATGCCGTGGGCGGCGGCTTCGGCCTGGCCCTGGTCTGCGACCTGCGCGTCGCGAACCGCGAGGCGCGCTACGGCGCCAACTTCGCGCGCCTGGGCTTCCACTCGGGCATGGCGATCAGCCATCTCCTGCCGCGCATCGTCGGCGTGCCGCTCGCCGCCGACCTGCTCTTCACCGGCCGGCTCGTCTCGGGCGCCGAGGCCGCCGCCATCGGCCTCGTACACGAGGCGGTGGCGCCTGAGGAGGTGCTCGCGACGGCGCAGGCGAAGGCGCGCGCGATCGCCGCCTGCGCGCCCGAGGCGGTGCGGCTCATGAAGCGCTCGCTCTACCAGGGCGCCGGCTGGGATCCGCGCACGGCGGCGCGCGCGGAGGCCTTCGCGCAGGCCGCCACCATGGGCAGCGAGGACGCCCGCGAGGGCATCCGCGCGCTGCTCGAGAAGCGCGAGCCCCGGTTCACCGGGCGCTGAGGACCTGCGAGGGAGACCGCGATGAAGCTCGGCCTGCAGCTCGGCTACTGGATGACCCCGCCCGACCCCGGCGACAAGGCAGGGGTCGCGATCGCGCAGGAGGCCGAGCGGCTCGGCTTCGACTCGGTGTGGACCGCCGAGGCCTACGGCTCCGACTGCTTCTCGCCGCTGTGCTGGATCGGCGCGCACACCTCGCGCATCCGGCTCGGCACCGCGGTCATGCAGCTCTCCGCGCGCAGCCCCGCCTCGGCCGCGATGACCGCGATGACGATCGACCACCTCTCGGGCGGGCGGCTCGTCCTGGGCGTCGGCGTCTCGGGCCCGCAGGTCGTGGAGGGCTGGTACGGCCAGCCCTTCCCGCGCCCGCTCGAGCGCACCCGCGAGTGGGTGGAGCTCTTCCGCCGGATGATCGCGCGCCAGGAGCCCGTGGCCTTCCAGGGCCGCCACTACCAGCTCCCGATCGCGGGCGGCACCGGGCTCGGCAAGCCGCTCAAGCTGATCAACGCGCCGCTGCGCGACACGATCCCCGTGTACATCGGGGCCGAGGGGCCGAAGAACGTCGCGCAGACGCTCGAGATCGCGGACGGCTGGCTGCCGCTCTTCTTCTCGCCCTACCGGACGGAGCTCTACCGCGAGGCCCTCGCGAAGCGCAAGCCGGGCTTCGAGATCGCCTGCACGGTCACCACGATCGTGACCCCCGACGTCCGGGCGGGCCTCGGCTTCGTGAAGACCTCGCTCGGCTTCTACCTGGGCGGGATGGGAGCCCGGGAGAAGAACTTCCACCTCGACCTGGCGCGCCGGCTCGGCTGGGGGCCCGAGGCGGAGAAGGTGCAGGAGCTCTTCCTGGCCGGCCGCCGCGCGGAAGCCTTCGCGGCGGTGCCCGAGGAGATGGCGGACGAGATCTCGCTCGTGGGCCCGCCCGAGCGGATCCGCGAGCGCCTGCAGGTGTGGAGCGCGAGCCCGGTGACGACGCTCATGATCACGGCACGCGAGCCCGCCACGCTCCGGCTCTTCGCCGACGCGCTTCGCTGAGGCAGGGCGCGCGGCGGGTACGGTCTCCCGCGCCTCCGCGGCAGACCCGGCGCGCGGCCGAGTCGGAGCGGAGGCGGGCCCTTCCTCCCGCCCGCGCTCCCGCGCCGCACGACAGACCGATTCCTGGCAACCCTGTCAGGCCGGCCGGCACGCGAGCGCATGCGCGGCGCGGGCGGGTGCCTCTCGCGGCCAGGCAACGAGCAGGTCCGCGCCTTCGCGGCGGAAGCGCAGCGGGCCGTGACCGAGCAGCTCGACCCGTGCCGCCGGCGGCGCGAAGTCGCGCAGCCGCAGCTCCGCCCCCTCCGGCGTATCGAGGAGCGTCGCGTACACGGTGCCGCCCCGGGCCGTGAAGCGCAGCGCCACGCCGCAGGCGCTCGTGCCCTCCGCGCGCTGCCACGGGCGCGTGCCGTAGACGGCCTCGCCGCTCGCGGCGAGCCAGGCGCCGAGGGCCTCGAGGCGCCGGCGCTCGCGCGGGTGGATCTCGCCGTCGCGCGTGGGGCCCACGTTCAGGAGCAGGTTGCCGTTCTTCGCCACGACGTCGACGAAGCTCCGCACGAGCTCGTCGGGGTCGATGAGGTTCGCCTCGTCCTCCTGGTCGTTCATGCCGAAGCTGTGGCCGATGCCGCGGGTCGCCTCCCACTTCTTGCGGCTCGCCTCGGCCACGTGCGCGTACTCGGGCGTCCGGAAGTCGGCAACGGGCGGGAGCGGCGGGATCATCTGGTAGCCGGGCCGGCGGACGATGCGACGCAGCAACGCGTCGGCGGCGGCTCGCAGGGGCGGCTGGCGCAGGGCGCGCACGAGCCAGCGCGGCGCGGGCCCGAAGCGGTCGTTCACCACGCCCTCGCCGACGGCCGCGTAGTAGTCGGCGAGCAGGCGCCAGAGGCGGCCCGCGTGGGGCGGCCAGGCGATGTCGTTCCACAGCACGCTCGGGCGCAGCCGTTCGACGAGCTCGCGCACCTGGGCGTCGGCGTAGCGCTCGTAGGCGGGGTCGAGGGGGACGGCCGCGAGGCCGTCGGCGGCGGTGCGGATCGGACGCGGCTCGAAGCTCCAGTCGAGCCCCCCCGAGTAGTAGACGCCGAAGCGCAGGCCGCGCGCGCGCACGGCGGCGGCGAGCTCGCCCACCACGTCGCGCGGCGCGTGCCAGCCGGGGCGGCGCGGGTTGCGCACCGCGCTCGGCCACAGGCAGTAGCCGTCGTGGTGCTTGGTGACCTGGACGACGTAGCGCGCCCCGGCCGCCGCGAAGAGCGCCGCCCAGGGCGCCGGGTCCCAGCGCGCCAGCATCGCCTCGAAGGGCTCGCGGAAGCGCTCGTAGGGCGCGCCGCCGAAGACCGCCGCGTGATGGCGCGCGGCCGGGCTGCCCGGGATGCGCAGCGCGTTCTCGTACCACTCGGCATAGGGCGAGAGCGCCTGGAGCTCGTCGTAGCGGGTGCGCAGGAGCTCGGGGACCGTGCCCGCGCGGGGCGCGAAGGCGGGCACGCACGACAGCCCCCAGTGTACGAAGATCCCGAGCTTCGCGTCCTCGAACCAGGCGGGAACGGGGTGGCGCCGCAGCGCCGCGGGGTTCGGATCGAAGCTGGCCACGCGAGTCTCCGCAAACGACGCGGCGGTGCGCGCCCTCAGGCGGCGGGCGGCGCGATCGCCTTGAGGCGCGGCGGCTCCCAGAAGGCGCGCAGCGCCACCACCTTGCCCGACGCGTCCACGCGATAGGTGAAGACGCCGTTCACGACCATCGCCGCGCCGTTCGGCAGCACGGTCGTGATCGTCCCGACGTTCGCGACCTCGAGGCCACCCGCATAGGACTCGCGCATGTCGAAGAGCACCCGGTTCGGCCCGATCCAGCGCTCCCAGAACGCCTCGATCGCGGCGTGCCCGCGGTGGCCGCGGCCCTCGGGATCGAAGCCCGAGGGTCCGACCGGGTCCTCGACGATCGCGTCGGGCGCGAAGTTGTCGAGCCACGCCCGCTTGTCCTTGCGGTGCACCGCCTCCATCGAGCGCCGCGCCGCCCGCCGGGCCGGGTGCTCGCTCGCCGGATGCTCCTCCGCCGCCTCCGCCATCGCCTTCCCTCCTCGTGGTCGCGCCGCAGTATACTCGTGCGCCATGCCCGATCACGACGCCGACGCGCGCGTCCTCTCCGGCGAGGCCTGGCGCGACTTCTGCCGCGCCCTCGAGCGCGCGGGCGAGGCGATCCTGCGCCCCGGCTCGCCGCGCGACGCCTTCGATCGCGCCGAGGGCTTCCGCTACCTGAGCCGGCTGACGCGCGTCGCCCTCGAGTCCTACCTGGAGTTCGCCGACCCGCTCTTCCCGGTGCTGCGGCGCCCGGCGCACGAGACCGTGAAGATCGGCGCCGACAACCCGGACAACCACTACCAGAGCGCCGCGGTGAGCGGCGCGCACGCGTACCGCCTGGCCGGCACGCGCAACACGGTCCACTACCTGGGCTTCGGCACCTACGCCGGGGGCTACGGCTCCGCAGGCCGCCGCGGCCAGACCGGCTATCTCGATGCCCGCGAGCTGAAGCTGGGCCCCGGCGGGAGCTTCACGGTGACGCTCTCCTGCCAGCGTCCTGCCGACGGCGGCAACTGGCTGCCGATGGAGCCCGACAGCTCCTCGCTGATCGTGCGCCAGACCTTCCAGGACCGCGCGCACGAGCGCATCGCGGACCTGACGCTCGAGCGGATCGGCGCGCGCGGCGGGCCGGCCCCGCTCACGCCCGCCTTCCTCGACCGCGGCCTCCAGGCGGCCGCCGCCTACGTCCACGGCACCGCGTCGCTCTTCGCCGACTGGGCCGAGGGCTTCGCGAAGCGGCCGAACGAGCTGCCGCGCTTCGACCCGGCCGTCGCGGCCGCCGCCCACGGCGACCCGAACATCGTCTACTACCACGGCTACTGGGAGCTCGCGCCCGGCGAGGCGCTGCTCGTCGGCTTCACGCCGCCGCGCTGCGAGTACTGGAACTTCCAGCTCAACAACCACTGGATGGAGTCGCTCGACTACCGCTACCACCGGATCGCGGTGAACCATCACGGCGCCCGCCCCGAGCCCGACGGCTCGCTGCGGCTCGTGATCGCCGACCGCGACCCGGGCTTCGGCAACTGGCTCGACACCGCCGGCCACCGGCGCGGCACGATGTGCCTGCGCTGGGTCGGCGCCGCGACGCACCCGGATCCCGCGACGCGCGTGATCCGGCTCGAGGAGGGACGCGCGTGAAGACCGAGGACTGCGTGCTCTACAGCGGCGCCGCCGGGGGCGCCGAGGCGGCCTTCGGCGCGGCGGCCGAGCGCTACGGGATCGAGGAGGTGAACTTCACCTTCGAGGGCCACAACGACGCGCGCCAGCGCGGGATCCGCGTGCTCACCCACGAGGAGCTGCGGCGCGGCGACGTGAGCCTCGCCTACGTGAGCCGGCTCATGCACCGGAGCTACCCCGACACGCCGCTCTTCAAGAGGGTGCTCCAGACGATCTGGCACCAGGTCAACAGCGGCCAGGAGATCTACGTGGTCGGCAAGGTGCTGCCCGACGACACCGTGAAGGGCGGCACCGGCTGGGGAGCGGAGTTCGCGAAGCTGTGCAACAAGCCGCTCTTCGTCTTCGACCAGGAGCGCGACGGCTGGTTCGGGTGGTCGGGCGAGGGCTTCGACGCCGTGAAGGAGCCGGTGATCCGGCATCCGCACTTCTGCGGCACCGGCACCCGCTTCCTGGCCGAGAACGGCGCCGCCGCGGTGGACGCGCTCTTCGCGCGGACGTTCCGCTAGCCCGGGCGTCCGGCGGCGCGCCGGCTGGCGAGCCACCAGAGCAGCAGCAGGCCGGGCGCGGCGAGCAGCGTCGTCGAGGCGAAGAAGGCCGGCCAGCCGAGCTGGTCGGCGAGCCAGCCGCCGCCCGCCGAGAGGCCGGTCCGGCCGACCGCCATCAGCGAGGTGAGGAGCGCGTACTGCGTGGCGGCCGCGCCGGGGCTGCAGAGCGCGGACAGGAACGCCACGAAGGCGGAGGAGGCGAGCCCGCCCGCGAACTGGTCGGCGCTCACCGCCGTGACGAGGAGCGCCACGTCCTTGCCCGCCAGGGCGAGCGCCGCGAAGAGCAGGTTGGTGACGGCCTGCGCGATGCCGCCCCAGACGAGCGCCCGCAGGACGCCCAGGCGCGCCACCAGCCAGCCGCCCGCGAAGACGCCCGCGACGTTTGCCGCGAGGCCCGGCACCTGGCTCGCGCTCGCAACCTCGGTCCCCGTGAAGCCGAGGTCGACGTAGAAGGGGCTCGCCATCACGCCGGCGATCGCGTCGCCGAACTTGTAGAGCACCGCGAAGGCGACGATCGCCGCGAACTGCGGGCGGCGCGCGAGGTCGAGCAACGGCTCGAGGACCGAGCGGCGCAGGCGCTCCGCGATCGGCGTCCCGGCGGCGCGCCCGCGCGCCAGCGGGGGCTCGGGCCCGATCGCGACACCGAACGCCCCGAGCGCGAGCAGCGCCGCGAGCGCCGTGAACACCAGCGAGAAGGGCGCGTGGTCCGAGAGCGCGAGCGCGCCGGCGCCCGAGGCGAGGAGCCCCCCGCGGTAGCCCGCCTGGGTGGCGGCCGCACCGGCACCCTGCTCGCGCTCCGCGAGCACCTCCACGCGGTAGGCGTCGACCGCGACGTCCTGGGTGGCGGAGAGGAACGCGACCAGGAGCGCCCAGCGCGCCGTCGCGAAGGGATCGGCGCCCGGATCGGTGGCGCCGAGGCCCAGGAACGCCCCGGCGAGCGCGAGCTGGCTCACGATCACCCAGCTCCGCCGCTGCCCGAGCCGCGCGCCGAGCCACGGCAGGCGCAGCTCGTCCACCGCCGGCGCCCACAGGAACTTCAGCGCGTAGGGCAGCCCCACCAGCGCGAAGAGCCCGATCTGGGTCCGGTCGATCCCCTCGAGGCGCAGCCAGTACAGGAGCGTGCCCGCCGTGAGCGGCAGCGGGAGGCCGCTCGCGAAGCCCATCAGGCCGATCGCGAGCATGCGGCGGTCGAAGTAGAGAGAGCGCGCCCCCACCGCCGGGCAGTCTACCCGCGCGCGGGCTCCCGCGGCACCTGGAAGCGTTCGGTGTAGCGCGCGAAGCGCTCGGCGATCGCGCCTTCCGAGAGCCCGAAGGCCTCGGCCGTGTAGTGGTGGCCGCCGTGCTTGTGCTGGGGGTTGGTCTCGTGCCAGGCGCGCAGGCGGCGCTCGGCTTCGGGATCCCACGCAAAGCCGAAGTGCGCGTACATGCGCGCGATCGCGGCGACCGGGTCCGTCACGAGCTCCGCGAAGGAGAGATCGAAGAACTGCGCGGGGCTGCTGCGCGCGCGCACGGCCATCGCCTTCTCGATCATCCCGGCGTAGAGCTCGACCTGCCAGGCGCCGATCGCCTCCGGGTCCGCGCTGCCCTCGTAGAGGCGGCGCCAGCCGGTCACCAGCGAGCACACCGAGGGCAGCACCCGCGCCGGGTCGCGGTGGGTCTGCACGATGCAGGCGTCGGGGTAGGTCTCGAGCAGCACGTCGAGCTCGCGCAGGTGGGCGGGGTACTTGAGCACCCAGCGCCGCTCGGGCGAGGTCGAGCCGACCAGCTTCAGGACGTCGCGGTGGCGGGCGTAGGCCGGGCGCATGTCCTGGGCCTCGAAGTAGCGGGTGTAGCCCGGGATCGTCGCGTTCGAGTCGAAGGTGTGGTCGAGGAAGGACTGCACGAAGAGGTGGCGGCACTCCTCGGGGCCGCCGGCCTCCATCCAGTGGATCGCCCGCAGGTCGGGGTCGGTCTCGTAGACCCACTGGAGCACGCCGACGGCGGCCTGGTAGGCGGGCAGCGCCTCCCAGGTGGCCCGCGGCGGGCGCGGGCGCGGCGCCGCCGCGAGCCAGTACTCGAGCACCTGGTTCGCGGGGTCCTGGGCGAGCAGCCAGTGGAGCGCGGTCGTGCCGCTGCGCGGGAGCCCCAGGACGAAGAGCGGGCGGCGGATCTCGTGCCGCAGCAGGGAGGGATCGGCCTTCCAGGCCGCCTCGCAGGCGAGCCGCGCCGCGAGCGCGCCGCCGATCTCGCCCTGCACCATCGCGCGACCCGCCTCGGTCAGGCGCGACTCCTCGTCGTAGGCGCGCAGGAGGGTGCGGAAGTGGGTGCGCCAGGGGCCGGCGCCGAAGTCGTCGAGGCCGGTCGCGTCGCGCGCGGCCTCGAGCATCGCCTCCTCGGCGGCCTGCATGCCCTCGCGGGCCACGGTCGTCTCCTGGCGCGGGCCGGGGGTGTTCGAGAACGAGACGTACTGTATCGTAATCGCCGTGGCAGCGAATGCCCAGCACGGCGCCCCGAGCGGCTCGAACGCCGGACGGCCTCGCAGCGAGGAGGCCCACCAGGCGATCCTGCGAGCCACGCTCGAGCTGCTCGGCGAGGTCGGCTTCTCGGGGCTCACCGTCGAGGGGGTGGCCTCGCGCGCCGGCGTCGGGAAGGCCACGATCTACCGGCGCTGGCCTTCCAAGCTCCCGCTCGTCGTCGAGGCCTTCCACGAGCTGCCGCAGCTCGAGGACGCCGACACCGGCAACCTTGCCGAGGACCTGCGGGTCATGCTGCGCAGCTACCTGCACCTCTTCAACGAGACGCCGCTCGCGGCCGTGCTCCCGAGCCTCGCCGGCGAGCGCCGCCACAACGCCGAGCTCTCGGAGCTGCTCGACCCGGTCCTGCGCCAGCGGCGCCGCCCGCTGGCCGCGGCGCTCGAACGCGCCCAGAAGCGTGGCGAGCTGCCTGCGAGCCTCGACCTCGACCTGGCCGCCGACATGATCGTCGGCCCGATCGCGGTGCGGCTCTTCTTCACGGGCCGCAAGATCCAGCCGAAGCTCGTGGACCCGATGGTGGAGCTGGCGCTCGACGGGGTGCGGCGCTTCGGCGGCGGGCGCTAGCCGGCCGGCGCCCGGGATCCCCCGGCCCGCTCGCGCAGCACGTACTTCAGCACCTTGCCCGACGCGTTCACCGGCAGCTCGGCCACGATCTCGACCTGCCGCGGCGCCTTGTAGTTCGCCATGTTGGCGCGGCACCAGGCGATCACCTCCTCGGGCGTGAAGCTGCGGCCCGGCGCGGGCACGACCCAGGCACGGCCCACCTCGCCCATCCGCTCGTCCGGCACGCCCGCCACCGCCACCGCCGCGAACCAGCCGCTCCCGTACATCAGGTTCTCGATCTCGGCCGGGTAGCAGTTGAAGCCGCCCACGATGAACATGTCCTTGATCCGGTCCGTGATGCGCAGGTAGCCGCGCTCGTCCATCACCGCGACGTCGCCGGTGTGGAGCCAGCCGCCGGCGTCGATCGCCTTCGCGGTCTCCTCGGGCTCGTCGACGTAGCCCCGCATCACGTTGTAGCCGCGCACCACGACCTCGCCCGGCTGGCCGCGCGGCACCTCCTTGCCCTCGGCGTCGACGCAGCGCACCTCGATGCCGGGGATCGCGCGGCCGGAGCTGTGCGAGATCGTCTCGGCGTCGTCCTCGGGGCGGCAGATCGAGACCATGCCGCAGGACTCGGTGAGCCCGTAGGCGGTGAGCACGGTGCGGAAGTGCAGCTCCTCGCGCATGCGGCGGATCAGCTCGACCGGGACGGGGGCGGCGCCGGTGACGGCGACCCGCAGCGACGAGAGATCGGCCTGCGCGCGCTCCGGGTGGGCGAGGAGCGCCTGGTAGAGCGACGGCGGGCCGGGCAGCACCGAGATCCGCTCGCGCTCGAGGCGCCCGATCACCGCCGCGGGGTCGAAGACGGCATGGGGCAGCACGGTGGCGCCGCGCATCAGGCAGGCGAGCCAGCCCGCCTTGTAGCCGAAGGAGTGGAAGAAGGGGTTCACCACCAGGTAGCGGTCGCCGGCGCGCAGGCCGACCACGCCGCTCCAGACCGCCATCACGCGCAGGTTCTGCTCGTGCGCGGTCATGACGCCCTTCGGCTGGCCGGTGGTGCCGGAGGTGAAGAGCAGGTCCGAGAGATCGCCGGGGCCGACGGCCTCTGCGCGCGCGCGCGCCTCGGCCGCGGGCACGGCGTCGCCCGTCGCGAGGAACTCCGGCCACGGCTGCGCGCCCGCCGCCGGCTCGCGCAGCGCGACGATCCGCTCGAGGGCCGGCAGCTCCTCGCCGCGCAGGGCGGCCACGTAGTCCATGCCGAGGAAGGTCCCGCCCAGCGTGACCAGCAGGCGCGCCCGGCTCTTGCGCAGGACGAAGCCGGCCTCGCGCCCCTTGAGCCGGGTGCTGAGGGGGACGAGCACCCCCCCGGCGGCCTGGAGGCCGGCCGCCGCCACCACCCACTCCCACAGGTTGGGCGCCCAGACGGCGACCCGGTCGCCCGGCGCCACGCCGGCGGCGAGGAAGGCGCGCGCGGCCCGCAGCATCTCGTCCGCGAAGGCGGCGAAGCGGACCGAGATGGGGCCGTCCTCGAGGAAGACCGCGTCGCCGAAGCGATCGGCCGCCTCGAAGGCCAGGCCCGGGATCGTGCGGGCGGCGAAGGGCAGCGCGGCTTCGGCGGACGGGTCGCTCACCAGGGGCCTCCTTGCATACGAGACGCAGCGTATCATAATACCGTCGCGGGCGATCCTCCCGCTGGCCAGGAGCCCCCTTGCACCTCCGCTTCTCGGACGAGGACGAAGCCTTCCGCCGCGAGGTGCAGGCGTGGCTCGCCGCGAACCTGACGGGCGCGTTCGCCGCGCTGCGCGGCCGCGGCGGCCCGGGCGACGAGCACGCCTTCGTCGAGGAGCGGCGCGCCTGGGAGCGGCGGCTCGGCGCCGAGGGCTGGATCGGGATCGCCTGGCCGCGCGAGGCCGGCGGGCGCGGCCTGCCCCTGCTCCAGCAGGTGATCTGGCACGAGGAGTACGCGCGCGCCGGCGGGCCCGGCCGCCTCGGCCACATCGGCGAGGGGCTCCTCGCGCCGACCGTGATCGCCTTCGGCAGCGAGGAGCAGAAGCGCCGCTTCCTGCCGCCCATCGCGCGCGGCGAGGAGCTCTGGTGCCAGGGCTACTCGGAGCCCAACGCGGGCTCGGACCTCGCGAACGTGCAGACCCGCGCGCGGCGCGAGGGCGACGAGTGGGTGATCGACGGCCAGAAGGTCTGGACCTCGTGGGCGCAGTGGTCGGACTGGTGCTTCGTCGTGTGCCGCAGTGAGCCCGGCTCGCAGCGACACCACGGGCTGTCGTACCTGCTGGTGCCGATGCGGCAGCCCGGCGTCGAGATCCGCCCGATCGTGCAGATCACCGGCGACAGCGAGTTCAGCGAGGTGTTCTTCGACGGCGCGCGCACCGCGGCCGGGAACGTGGTCGGCCGGCCCGGCGAGGGCTGGAAGGTGGCGATGGGGACGCTCGCCTTCGAGCGCGGCGCCTCGACGCTCGGCCAGCAGCTCCAGTTCCAGAACGAGCTCGACCTGGTGATCGCCGCCGCGCGGCGCAACGGCGCCGACCGCGACCCGCTGCTCCGCCAGCGCCTCGCGCAGGCCTGGATGGGGCTCCAGATCCAGCGCTACAACGCCCTGCGCATGCTCTCGCGCGCCGAGCGCCCGGAGCTCGCGCGCGAGGCCATGATCACGAAGCTCTTCTGGGCGAGCTGGCACCGCCGGCTCGGCAAGCTCGCGATGGACGTGCTCGGCCCCGAGGCCGAGCACGCCGACGCGCCGCCCTACGAGCTCTCGCGCCTCCAGCGCCTGTTCCTCTTCAGCCGCTCCGACACGATCTACGCCGGCTCGAACCAGATCCAGCGCAACCTGATCGCGGAGCGCGCGCTCGGGCTGCCGCGGGAGGCGCGATGAGCGGGGCGCCCGTCCCGATCGCGGGGCTCCTCGCCGGCCGCAACGTCGTCGTCACCGCCGCGGCGGGCACCGGGATCGGCTACGCCGCCGCGCGCCGCTGCGCCGAGGCCGGCGCGCGGCTCCTGATCTCGGACCTGCACGAGCGGCGCCTCGGCGAGGCCGCCGAGCGGCTCGCCGCCGAGACCGGCACGCGCCCCGCCACCGCGCTCTGCGACGTCACGAAGCAGGAGCAGGTGGAGGCGCTGGCGGCGGCCGCCCTCGCCGAGCTCGGCAGCATCGACGTGCTCGTCAACAACGCGGGCCTCGGCGGCTACGCGAAGCTCGTCGAGATGAGCGACGAGCAGTGGGCGAAGGTGCTCGACGTGACCCTGACCGGCACGATGCGCGTGACGCGCGCCGTGCTCCCGCACATGCTCGCGCGCCGGCGCGGCGCGATCGTCAACAACGCCTCCGTGCTCGGCTGGCGCGCACAGGAGGGGCAGGCCCACTACGCGGCGGCCAAGGCCGGCGTGATGGCGCTCACCCGCTGCGTCGCGATGGAGGCGGCAGCCGCGGGCGTGCGCGTGAACGCCGTCGCGCCGAGCATCGCGATGCACGAGTTCCTGGCCAAGGTGACCCCACCGGGCCTGCTTGCCGAGCTCGAGCGGCGCGAGGCCTTCGGCCGCTCGGCGACCCCCGAGGAGGTCGCCAACGTGATCGTCTTCCTGGCCAGCGACCTCGCCTCCTACATGACCGGCGAGGTCGTCTCGGTCAGCAGCCAGCACCCCTGAGGAGCCCGTCATGCCCACCGTCTTCGAGAAGCCCGCGGACCTGGCGGCGGCGGTCGGCCGCCACCTCGGCTACAGCGACTGGCTCGTGATCGAGCAGGATCGCATCGACCGCTTCGCGGAAGCCACCGGCGACCACCAGTGGATCCACGTCGACCCCGAGCGCGCGCGCAGCGGGCCCTACGGGCGCACCATCGCGCACGGCTACCTGACCCAGTCGCTCGTGAACCACTTCCTGCCCCAGATCGTGCGCGTGGACGGCATCTCGAGGGGCGTCAACTACGGCGCCGACCGCCTGCGCTTCCCCGCGCCCGTCCCGGTCGGCTCGCGCATCCGCGCCGGCGCCGAGCTCCTCGAAGCCGCCCCCCAGAAGGACGGCTCGATCCAGGTCAAGTACCGCGTCACCGTCGAGATCCAGGGCAGCGACAAACCCGCCTGCGTCCTCGACACCATCGCCCGCTACTACGCCTGAGACAGCCGGGGACAGTCCCGGCGATCCGGCGATTCGGAGAGGGCGCCGGGGACCCACCCCGGGGAGGCACCATGAAGTTCTGGCAGGTGGTCTCGTTCAGCGAGCCCGAGCAGCTCCTCGACATCGCGCGCGGCGCGGAGGAGGCGGGCTTCCACGGCGTCCTCCTCTCCGATCACCTGTTCTTCCCGGGCCGGCTCGAGTCGAAGTACCCCTACTCGCCCGACGGCAAGCCCGCCTTCGACGGGACGACACCGTTCCCGGACGTCTTCACGACGATCGCCGCGATGGCGGCCGTCACGACGCGGCTCCACTTCTCGACCATGGTCTACATCCTGCCGCTCCGGCACCCGCTCGAGGTCGCCAAGCAGGTCGGCACGGCCGCCCGGCTCTCGGGCGGGCGCGTCGCGCTCGGCGCCGGCGCGGGCTGGATCCGCGAGGAGTACGACGCGCTCGGGATCGACTTCGCCGCGCGCGGCCGGCGCTTCGACGAGAGCATCGAGGTGCTGCGCAAGGCCTGGACCGGCGCGATGGTCGAGCATCGCGGCCGCTGCTTCGACCTCGGCACCTTCCAGATGAGCCCCGCCCCCACCGCGCCACCGCCGATCTGGATCGGCGGCACGAGCGAGGTCGCCCTGCGCCGGGCCGGGACGCTCGGCGACGGCTGGGTCGGCACCGGCCAGCACCCCGACGAGCTCCCGCAGCTCCTCGGCCGCCTCCGCGCCCACCGAGAGAAGGCGGGGCGCGGCCAGCTTCCCTTCGAGACCCTGGTGCCCCTCGTCGTCCCGCCCGAGCCTCCCCTGCTCCGCCGTCTCGAGGCCGAGCACGGCGTCACCTCCACCAGCGCCTGGCCCTTCACCTACACGATCGGCCCCCACTCCACGATCCAGCAGAAGCGCGACGCCATGCGAAGATACGCCGACGAGGTGATCGCCCGCGTGTAGCCCGGATCCGTCCGCCCGCGAGGAGCACAGCGCACGCACGCACCCCGCTCCTGCGCCGCGGACGAAGAGACGGGGAAGCCGACTCTCGAAGGGCGCGTTGCCTGCGATTTCACAGCCGTCCCAGCAAGCCGCCCATATCCTGCACGCCCCCACCGCCGAACCCCGGCCCCCTTGGCACCCCCGATCCCCCATCTCGGCGCCGCACCGCTGGAACCCGCGCCACCCCTCACCGCCCGAATGTATTATCCGCCCCGGCCATGCACCTCTCAGGGAACGGGGGGTGTGGGCCAATCATGCGTTAGGTGACCACCCACTCACCCAACCAGACCAAAGGAGATCCCTGTTCATGAAGACAACACTACTAAAGGCCCTTGCGTGCGCGATGGCAGTGCTCGCGTCGTTCCCATTGGCGTCTGCCCGCGCTGCGGACGTCACGCTCGCCGAAGCCAACGCCATCGCCGAGGAAGGCTTCGTTTACGGCCTGCCGATCGTGATGATCTATCAGATCA